>JBIKUP010000288.1:0-3041 GCA_044347535.1 Burkholderiaceae bacterium | reverse complement strand
GCACAAGCGATACGTCAAAAGCCGGTAACCCGCATCGCAGTCTGTGGCAGCGGCCCTTTGCAAGCCTTTGTCGAACAAAGCGAATGGCTAGATTACATCGGCTACGAGCAGGGCGAGGCATTGCGTACTCGTATCAGGAACGCAGAATTTTTGGTGATGCCAAGCACTGGCATCGAGAGTTTTGGTTTGGCAGCAATCGAGGCTTTTGCGTGCGGCACACCGGTCATTGCGAGTCGGCACGGCGGCTTGCGTGAAATCGTTGAACATGGTCATAACGGTCTACTGGTTACGCCCGGTAATGCGGATGAACTAGCCGAAGCGATTGCCTATGCGGTATCGAACCCAATACAAATGCGGCGCATGGGGCTGGAGGCATATCAGACCTATCTGGCGCGCTATACGCCCGAACGCAACTACTCCACCCTAATGGCCATCTACCATCAGACGCTCGCTTCCCTACCCACTTCGCTGACTGCCGAAACTATCGATGCCTAAACTTGCGCTGGTGCTAAACGAACCCCCGCCGTATCGGATTCCGATTCTTAATCGCATCGCTGCCACACCCGATGTGCAGCTCAAGGTTATTTTTTGTTGTCGACGTGAGCCAAATCGTTTTTGGGATTTGCCTCCGATGAAATTTGATGCAACCTATTTGCGCGAGCACATCACCACTGTCAATGGGCGCTACATTCATAACAACCCCGAGGTCTATCTCGCCTTGGGGCGTTTCTCGCCTGACGTGGTGATCGGTAATGGATTTAACCCTACCCATCTGTATGCCATGAGCTGGTGCGCGCTAACCCGTCGCGTCTATGTACCAATGACAGACGGTACTTTGCAGTCTGAGAGTAGCCTAAGCCGGGTACATGTCGGTTTGAGACGCGTAGTGTATCGACGAGCACGCTCGGTGATTGCCGCCAGCAATGGTGGCTTCGCTCTGTATCGGCAGTATGGTGTACCGCGTGCTGCGTGTTACCGCTCTTGCCTGTGTGTCGACAACGACAGCTTCCGCACCGTTGAAGACAACGCGCCGGAAAAAGTTTTCGACTTTATCTTTTGTGGACGACTCGAGCCCGGCAAACGGCCAGCTTTCGCCATCGAGGTGGCGGCACGCTGTGCTGCGCTGTTAATGCGCAAAACACGTTTATTGATTGTCGGCTCGGGCAGCCTGGAAGATTCATTACGTTTGCGGGCCCAAGCTCATGCAGCAAATGTAGATGTGGTGTTTAACGGATTCGCCAAACAAGCCGATCTCCCGGGCTTGTATCACTCCGCAAAAGTATTTCTGTTTCCAACTGAGGCAGATGTCTGGGGGGTGGTGGCGAATGAAGCCTGCGCTGCCGGCCTACCTGTCATCATCAGCCCGCATGCCGGTGCGGCAGATGAATTAGTGGTCGACCAAAAGAACGGCTTTGTGCGCAAACTCGATCTAGAGCAGTGGGCAGACTGCGCCGCGAACTTGTTATCTAATGACGGGCTGCGGCAGGCGTATGGTCAGCGCTCGCGCGTGATGGTTGAGCCGTATAACTTTGATCAATCAGCACGCGGCATTATTGAAGCGGTCAGAGCCGCAGTGGGCTCTTCCACCTCACGGAATCAGGCGGTCAGACGTCCGGTCTGATAATCCCGAACCGCCTGTTCGATTTCAGCCATAGTGTTCATGACGAACGGGCCGTATTGCGCCACGGGTTCATTCAAGGGTCGCCCCGCCAGCACCAGAAAGCGCGCGCCCTGCTCCGCTGCCGTAAATGCCGCGACATCGCCATCATTAAGCACCGCAGCACTGTGCGTTGCCAGTAAAGTGTCTGCGCCTGATAGCTTCAGCTGACCCTCAAATACATAGGCCATGGCATTAAGACCACGTGCGATGCGCTGAGAAAAACTGGCACCGGGTGGCAATTGGACATCGATGTAAAGCGGATCGGTCGACAAGCCCGCGATCGGGCCGGTGATTTTTACGTCATCTGTATCCAAGGTGCCCGCAATGATTTTTACTTGGCCGCCCGCGGGAAGTGCATGCACCGGAATTTCTTCTGGTTGTATGTCGCGGTAGCCGGCGGGCTTCATTTTTTCTGCGGCGGGCAGATTAATCCACAACTGAAAGCCGCGCATGCGGCCCTCCAATTGCTGAGGCATTTCGGAGTGAATAATGCCGCGACCTGCGGTCATCCATTGCACGCCACCGCTTTGCAGGTCACCTTGGTTGCCCAGGTGATCCTCATGCCGCATATGGCCGTCGAGAATGTAGGTCACCGTCTCAAAGCCGCGATGCGGGTGAGCCGGGAAACCTGCGATGTAATCGCCCGGGTTATCCGATGAAAATTCGTCCAGCATCAAGAAGGGGTCCAGACGCACGTCCTTGCCGCTACCCAGGCTGCGACGCAGGCGCACACCAGCGCCATCGGAGGTGTTGATGGCGGGAATAACGCGGGCAAGGGTGCGTACAACGACTTGATTGGTTGACATGGGCAAACCTCAAACTCGGGAAGGCGCCATTGTACCGAGACGCGGCGAATTCAGCCGCTGTTAACATCCCGGCATGACTTAACCGAGGTGTACATCCTATGAAATATCCCGTGATGGAGGGTGTGGTCGCGCCCGAGGGGCATCTTGAGGTGCTGTCGCGACAAGAGATTGCCAAGCTGCTTGATAACAGCCAAACCGGGCTGCACCAGCTATTCCGCAACTGTGCACTGGCCGTGCTGGCCTCGGCGGATTATATGGATGATGGCAAAGCCTTGATGACCGCGTACCCGGATTTTGATATTCGTATCGTGCATCGAGAGCGGGGCATCAAACTAGAGCTGGTGAACGCGCCAGCGAGTGCGTTTGTCGACGGGCAGATGATACGCGGCATGCGGGAGCATCTGTTTGCCACATTAAGAGATATTTTATTCACCAGCGCCGAGCTTGCGCTGCAAGATCAACGCGGTGAGCACGATAGTGTGGCACTGACTGATCTGGTGTTCCATACCCTTCGCAATGCAAATGTGCTGCAAACCGATCTGGCACCCAATCTGGTGGTGTGCTGGGGTGGGCAT
>JBIKUP010000287.1:0-3048 GCA_044347535.1 Burkholderiaceae bacterium | reverse complement strand
TAGGTTAAGCCGCATGGTGCGAAGCGTGAAAAATCATCATCACCATCATACGCAGGGTCATCAGCAGGATGATCAACACGATCGTCTGCATCATCACGGCCAGCATCGTCATGATCAGGCTTTGCTCACGCGTCGCACTTTGCTGAAGGGCTTGAGTGCCGCCGGTCTGTCGCTGGGCCTGCCATTTCCGGCTGCAGCTGCGGCGGCGACTAAGCAGCCTATCCTGGTTGTGGTTGAACTGTCGGGTGCCAATGATGGTTTGAATACCTTGGTGCCGTATGCCGATGATGCTTACTATCGTTTGCGTCCACGTATTGGCATTCGCCCTGACAAGGTGCGCAAGATTGATGATCGCTTTGGTTTCAATCCGTCGATGTCGGGCTTTGAGCGTTTGTTCAAAGACGGCAAGATGGCGATTGTGCATGGTTGTGGTTATGCGCAACCATCGTTCTCGCACTTCACCTCGGCTGCGTATTGGCATACCGGCGCGCCCAACACCGGTGAGCCTTATGGCTGGCTCGGTCGCGTGGCAGATGCGATTGATCCACAGCTCACCCCGAATTTTTTAGTGAACATCGATGAGCGGCAGTCGCTCGCAGTGCGCTCAGCGCGGCATGTGCCGGTGGTGTTCGATGATCCCGAGCGCTTCGCGCGCAAGGGCTTGCGTCAGAGCCGTGCGTTGCTGGATAACGCGGTTACCGCAGAGGCGGGTAGCGCTTCACGCAAATACCTCGATGAGGTGGCGCAAAGTGCGCGTCAGGCATCGCAATTGGTGCGCTCGGCTTGGGAGGCTTACAAGACGCCGGTCGATTACGGCATTATCTCGCTCGATTTACCGAAGGTAGCCTCGATGATTCATGCGGGTCTACCAACCCGTTTGTTTTACGTTTCGTATCGCCATAATGCGTTTGATACCCACGTGCAGCAAGCCGAGCTACATGGTCGGTTGTTGTCCTATGTGTCGGATGCGGTTGCCGGTTTTATCGGCGATATGCAGCGCATTGGTCGCGCGGATGATGTGAGCGTCCTGGTGTTCTCAGAGTTTGGTCGTCGCGCTGCTGAGAACACGAGCTTGGGTACGGACCATGGCACTGCTAATCATATGTATGTGATTGGTAATCGCGTGCGTGGCGGGCACTACGGTGGCGTGCCATCACTGACGGATCTGGACGAGGGCGGTAACTTGAAGTTCAGCACGGATTTTCGTCGTGTCTACGCCAGCCTGATTGAGGGCTGGCTCGGTCATGCCGACAGCAAGTCGCTGCTGTCGGGTAGCTTCGACACATTTAACCTGTTCGCTTAGACGACACGATCAACCTTATTTAGCTACCACCACCAACATTAGCTAGTCGGCGCGATCAACTTCAGCGAGCAGACACCATCCCTATCAACCCGGTGCCGTGGTACCCATGACTGCTGGCAATCGTGCTTTCGGTTTGCCCTGCACGTCAGAGATTCGGTACTTGGTTCGACGATCACCCATCAGATCGCGCAGTTCACGAATGCTGAGGTCGGTTACTTCATGCATCCGAATCAGCATCGAGGCACCTACCGGCAGTGCGCGGTGCCGTATCTTGCTGATGACGGGTGGTGCTACCTCCAGTGCACGCGAGAGCGCGGCGTCGTTCTTCAGTTGCATTCGTTCGCGCAGCGTGTCGAGTAGCCGACTCGGGTTATAGCTATCTTGCGAGGCGAGCGCATGTTCTGGCGCAAGCTGATGGTGAAGTGGTTCCATGATGCTCCTTGTCGCGGCGTGATGTCTATGATGACTGTGCGGTGGTTGACAAGTTCCACCGCACCCTCATGCGCCATCAGATCGTTTGTCATGCCACAGAAATCAAGTGAAAGAAAGCCGCGGCAACGACAGCGTGATCAGCGCCACGTACAGCGCTTCAGTTTCACCAAAGACTGGTCATCATGCCGGTGTTCAAGGAGGGCGGGTAGCCACCCGAGAACGGGAATGACATTAGTCCTAGCGGCATGCCAAGCGCTGCACTTTGCGCTTGTAGTGCCGGCAGATCGCGGTACCCCATGCGAATCGCTTGCAGTGCCGGTATGCCCATTAATGCGCTGAGTCCGGCGTTGGTGCTGGCAGATGTCGGCAGGCCTTGTGGTGCGGCCAAACCGACTGCTCGCAAGGTATCGGGTAAACCAAAGCCAGTACGGCGCTGGTCACCGAGCATGAGTGGCTGACATGATTGCTTGATGATCTGAAACAGTCGCTCGACGCGTGCAGCGCTTCGCATCTGTCCACTCCCTCGGAAATCTGGATGATGCGCCAGAGCGAGTGCCGCAAGACCGGTGACATGCGGCGCTGCCATTGAGGTGCCATCCCACGCGGCATAGCTGTTTTCAGGCACGGAGGAAGTGATCGCCACCCCGGGTGCGCAAACCGATACCTCAGGGCCATAGCAAGTGAAGCTAGCCGAGAAGAAGCCGTTGGCATCCACCACTGATGTGACAGTCTGTGCGTGATAGCTATCCGCCGGGAATTCATTGACACGACCAATCGCGGCAACCGTCAGCACATTCGGTGAAGACCCAGGATATTGCACGATGCCACCCGAATTACCCGCAGCGACAATACAGGCAATGCCCGCCTGCCTAGCGCGTACGATTTGTTGCTCGAGCGCTTCTGAAGGCTCGGCACCGCCGAGCGACATATTCACCACATCAATCTGCTGCTCGATGCAGTACTCCAGCGCATCGATCAGTTGACTGACCTGCCCCCCCGGGAACAGCTTGCAGACATGAATCTCAGCATCCGGCACAAAGCCACGAATGCCACTAGCTGAATCAAGACCTGCGATCAGGCCAGTGCAGTGTGAGCCATGTGAAAGCGTATCGACATTCCATGTGGCGGTGCTGACCGACTTGTTGACGATGTCATAGCCGCGCGCTACCTGCGTCAAATCAGAATGCGAGTTAGCACAACCAGAATCAATCACCGCGACTTTGACGCCTTGGCCGCGGAAAGTATTGGGCAATTGATCCAATCGCATCGCACGCTGGCCCCACGTCAGCTGCTGTTGCTGTGGGAAGTTTTTC
>JBIKUP010000286.1:0-3065 GCA_044347535.1 Burkholderiaceae bacterium | reverse complement strand
CTTGCGACCGAGGATGCCGCCTTTCTTATTGACCTCGTCGACGGCCATTTTGATGGCGGTGATGGTGTCACGACCTACCTGCAACTGCATCGCAGTAGGTACACCAATGCGTACTGGCTTATTGTTATCTTGCGCCAGTGCTGCGGGCGACTGCAGTAATAAAAATAGTGGCGCGAGTACGGCGACCAACCAATGACCGCACGCAGAGTGCAGCCGGCTCTTGCAGATTGCCATCATGTCTCCTCTTTTTGTCAGCGCTGGGGTGGCGCTGACTTATCTCACGCTTGGGATCTAGCGAAATTTACTGGCCAAACCAAGCAGTGCGGTTCGTTTGCCGAACACTAAACCGAATGTAGACGGAAGATGAGATTTACGCAACGAGCAGTGCGACATGGAAAACGGCCCCACTCGGGGGCCGTTTGTAATCTGGAGGCGGGGGTCGGAATCGAACCGGCGTAGACGGCTTTGCAGGCCGCTGCATAACCACTTTGCTACCCCGCCAAGGGGAGCCGCATTGTACTCGCGAAGGACGTTTGCTGCGTTGCGCCGTGCTGAATTGACGACGCCACTTTCACGAACGAAAAAGGGAAGCTTTATGGGCTTCCCTTCGGAATTTGGAGCGGGAGAAGAGTCTCGAACTCTCGACCTCAACCTTGGCAAGGTTGCGCTCTACCAACTGAGCTACTCCCGCGTCGCGAATAAAACCAGTGCGTTTTACGACAGACCCGAGATTATAGCTTGGCTAGAAATTTTGTCAACTGACAGCAACTCTAGCCCAACTTGGCTAGCCAGACTCGTGCCGCTCCTTGATCATGGGCCAGGCCTTGCGCAAGTAGTAAAACATCGACCACAGGGTGAGAACAGCGGCTGCATCCAGCAATCTTTGACCAATCAACAGCGTTGGCAGAAAGCCCAGCAGCGGCTCAGCGTACAGCAGCATGGGTATTGCCACCATTTGTGCCGCCGTCTTGACCTTGCCGAGGGAGCTGACCGCCACCGATTTGGCGGCGCCGATCTGCGCCATCCACTCGCGTAAGGCTGAGATGGCAATTTCACGGCCGATGATAATGAAAGCGATGATCGCGTTGGTGCGACCCAGCTGCACCAGCAGCAATAAGGCGCCAGCAACCATCAACTTGTCCGCCACCGGATCAAGAAACGCACCGAAGGCGGAGGTCTGGTTCCAGCGTCGCGCCAGATAACCGTCAAACCAGTCAGTCAGTGCGGCGACAATGAAAATCGCGGTCGCAGCCAGCCCACGATCGTATAGCGTCATCCAATGATCGGGCAGGAAGAACACTCCCACCACGAGTGGGATGAGTGCCACGCGCAACCAAGTCAGCAGGATCGGTATATTGAGAGGCATGCGAGGATTAAGGAGGGAACTGCCGCTGATTGTAATTCAATGTAGCTGCCGGTAGATGGCTTCAGCAAGCTGGCGTGAGATGCCCTCCACCGAGGCCAGATCGTCGATGCTGGCATCCATCACACCCTTGATCCCACCAAAGCGGGCGAGCAGTTTTTGGCGGCGCTTGGGTCCAATACCTTCGATCTCTTCCAGCCGCGAGGTTTGCCGGGCTTTGGCGCGTTTGGCACGCATTCCAGTAATCGCGAACCGATGCGCCTCGTCACGAATCTGCGCCACCAGCATCAGCGCGGCGGACTCCTTTCCCAACTCGAGTGGCTCACGACCATCGGCGAAGATCAGCGTCTCCAGCCCCACCTTGCGCCCCTCGCCTTTGGCAACGCCGACGATCAGGCTGATATCCAGCCCAAGCTCGGCCAGCACTTGTCGCGCCATCTCGACCTGACCTTTACCGCCATCGATCAACACCAGATCGGGCATCACGCCATCGCCATTCGCTACTTTTTCGTATCGACGCATCAGCACTTGCCGCATGGCTGCGTAGTCATCGCCTGGGGTAATGTCGGTGATGTTGTAACGTCGGTAGTCACCGCTCTGCATCTGGTGGTGCTGATAGATCACACAGGACGCCTGTGTAGCTTCACCCTGTGTGTGGCTAATATCAAAACACTCGATGCGTAGCTTATCCAGATCGGCACTGTCCATGCCCAGCGTCTCGGCCAATGCTCGCGTGCGTGATTGCTGCGAGCCCTGCTCGGCCAGCACACGCGCTAATGCGATCTGCGCACCCTTCTCTGCCATCTGCTGCCAATCGCGGCGCTTACCCTGCGGCTGAAACACCAGCTGTATGCGGTGCCCGCATTGCTCCATCAAGGCCACCATCAGCTCGGGCTCGTCGAGCTCGATGTTTAGGATCAATACGCCGGGTATGAACTTGTCAGCATAGTGCTGCGCGAGGAAGGCTTTGAGTACCTCTTGGTCAACGCTGCTGTCGACCGCCAGAGCCATATCGACTTGCGTTGGGAAATAAGCGCGATCGCCCAGATGCCGACCACCCCGCACCATCGCCAGATTGACGCAGGCACGACCGCCCTGTACCACCACCGCAATAATGTCGATATCAGCATCGCCGACGGTTTCCATACTCTGCTGATGCAGCACGCGTGATAGCGCTGTAATCTGGTTGCGCACAACAGCGGCCTGCTCGAATTTCAGCTCGGCAGAAAAAGCGTGCATCTTGCGCTCTAGGTTGTCCATCAACTCAGTTTGTCGGCCACGCAAAAATTGCGCTGCATTGTCGACGTCGACCGCATAGTCTGGCTGGCTGATGAAGTTCACACACGGCGCACTACAGCGATGAATCTGATGCAGCAGGCAGGGTCGGGTGCGATTCTGGAACACCGAGTCTTCGCAGGTACGCAGCAAGAAGATTTTTTGCAGAATCTCCATCGACTGCTTGACTGCCCAGGCACTTGGATAAGGCCCGAAGTACTGACTCTTTTTATCGACTGCGCCACGGTAGTACGACATGCGCGGGAATTCGCCTGCCGATAGCTTGAGATAGGGGTAGGACTTATCGTCACGGAACAGGATGTTGTAGCGTGGCTGCTGAGTTTTGATCAGGTTACTTTCCAAGATCAGCGCTTCAGCTTCGCTTCGCGTGACGGTGGTCTCGAGACGCATGATGCGGTCGACCATC
>JBIKUP010000285.1:0-3071 GCA_044347535.1 Burkholderiaceae bacterium | reverse complement strand
GGTGGCGACGGCCTCATCAGCCAGCGCGGCTTTCAGCTTTTCGGTTGCATGAATCATCTGCGTGCCGAACTCGGTCTCGAACAAGCCATACATCGGCCCTTTGTACTCCGCCAAGCGCTCCGCGGTGAGCCCCTTGAACAAGGCACCCGGCAGCCAGATCTCTTCCAGAATGATGGGGGCGTTGTCGAATGACTGTACACGCTTGATGTACACCACCGAATCGCCCGCTTTCATTTCCAGCGCACGTGCGACTTCGGCAGGACCACGCAGACGCTTTACTTCGATAATTCGGTTTTCGGCTTGGTGCGCGTCGCCGTTGTCTGGCATCAGTTTCAAAAAACGAAACTGGACCTTCGCCTCGTGATGGGTCGCGACAAACGTCCCCTTGCCCTGCCGCCGCACCACCAGATTTTCTGCAGACAGCTCGTCGATGGCCTTCCTCACCGTGCCCTGGCTAACCTTGTAGCGCAGCGCCAGCTCGACTTCGCTGGGAATAAGCTCGCCCGGCTTCCACTCGCCAGATTGCAAACTTTGCAATATTAAAGCCTTGATCTGCTGATAAAGCGGACTAAAAGTCGGCGATGCCAAACCGGTGCCGGCACTCGCCGCCGGCACGCTGGGAAGCGGTGGGTTCAGGGTCTGACTCATGGCGCGCCATTTCACCACAGACGTTGCCCAACGTCCAGAAGATTAATGAGTATGATGTCTTATATAAGATATAAGAGGTAGATTGACAGCATCATAATGCGCCCCTAAACTCGCGACCAAGTTTTCGGGCGATTTAACAACGCAGTACTGGCCCGCGCAAGACGTACGCTTAATCCACCAGACCGGAGATCTACCATGTCAAAAACTCCCATGCGAGTGGCCGTTACTGGCGCCGCAGGTCAAATCGGCTACTCCCTGCTGTTCCGCATCGCCAATGGCGACATGCTCGGCAAGGACCAACCCGTCATTCTTCAGTTGCTGGAGATCCCCGACGAGAAAGCCCAGAAAGCGCTGAAAGGCGTGATGATGGAAGTAGACGACTGTGCATTCCCGCTGCTCGCCGGCATGACTGCACACGCTGACCCGATGACCGCCTTCAAAGACGCTGATGTTGCGCTGCTGGTGGGTGCACGTCCACGCGGCCCGGGTATGGAGCGCAAGGATTTGCTGGAAGCGAATGCGCAGATCTTTACGGTACAAGGCAAAGCGCTGGATGCGGTTGCCTCTCGCAATGTCAAAGTGCTGGTAGTTGGCAATCCGGCCAACACAAATGCCTACATCGCGATGAAGTCGGCCCCTAGCCTGCCTGCGAAAAACTTCACCGCCATGCTGCGCCTTGATCACAACCGCGCGCTGTCGCAGATCGCCACTAAAACTGGCAAGCCGGTCGCGTCGATCGAGAAGCTTTGCGTTTGGGGCAATCACTCGCCCACCATGTACGCCGACTACCGCTTTGCGACGATCGACGGCCAATCGGTGAAGCAAATGATCAACGACGACGCATGGAACAAAGATGTTTTCTTGCCAACCGTCGGCAAGCGTGGTGCCGCAATCATCGAGGCGCGCGGCTTGTCTTCGGCAGCGTCCGCAGCCAATGCAGCGATCGATCATGTACGTGATTGGGTGCTGGGCACCCACGGCAAATGGACCACCATGGGCATCCCGTCTGATGGCTCGTATGGCATCCCGAAAGACACCATGTTCGGCTTCCCGGTCACCACCAACAACGGCGAGTACGAGATTGTTCAGGGGCTGGACATCGACGCCTTCTCACAAGAACGCATCGCGCTGACGTTGAAAGAGTTGCAAGAAGAACGTGATGGCGTGAAGCACCTGCTGCCTTAAGTACGCAATTAGCCCAGCACCACCCCACCCTGAATCAGCCATTGCCGGCCGCAAGCCGGTACCATGTGGAAACTGATGACTCGTAACAAGGGTTTGTCCGGTCACCATCTGTACCGGCAAACAAAGGGTAAGGCGCCGCAGCAAGCAAATGCAGCGCCTGTTCAGATTCAACCGACTCTGTAGGAGGTTGTATGGCGAACCGTTTTGGGATGATGCTGTTGCCTTGCTTGTTTTGGGTGGGCTTGGCCCACGCCTCCACCGCTGACCTGATGTGCGAACGCGCGCAGCCAGTATTTGTGGGTGGTGATGTAGTTAGCGACAACGTCATCGAGCTGGTGTGGCGTGGAAGAAGCTACCGGATGCAACGCGTTGGCACAACCACTGGGGCACAGCGTTTCGAAGATCCTGTCAGTCGTCTGATCTGGATCAGCATACCGAGCAAATCCATGCTGCTCGACGGTGGTAAGGGTGAGCCCATCGTCAGCGACTGCAAGATTCATTTGGGTGGTCGCGCCGTGCGCTGAGTGTTAAGGCAGCAGCGTCGTGTGCGCTGCCCGCACATCGCCAAGGATTCAATTTGACAGGCTTTTAGCCTTTTCGAAAAAGAGGAGAACACATGTCACACCATCCGCTGGATACTCTCAAAGAGTTCACAATTTCCGGCTCCCATAAAGGCAAATTCCAATCGCTACCGGCGCTGCAAAAAGCGCTTGGCGTGAACATCGAGCGCCTCCCGGTCTCGATTCGTATCGTGCTTGAATCCGTACTGCGTAATTGCGATGGCAACAAGGTCACCGAGGCGCATGTGCGTCAGTTGGCAAATTGGAAGCCCAAAGCAGATCGTACCGACGAAATTCCATTTGTTGTCGCCCGTGTTGTCCTGCAAGATTTCACCGGCGTGCCACTGCTGGCCGACTTGGCTGCAATGCGCGGCGTCGCATCGAAGATGGGTAAGAACCCAAAGAATATTGAGCCGTTGGTACCGGTAGATTTAGTGGTGGATCACTCAGTGCAGATTGATCACTTCCGCGAAAAAAATGCACTCGATCTGAACATGAAACTGGAATTTCAGCGCAATAACGAGCGCTACCAGTTCATGAAGTGGGGCATGCAGGCGTTCGACACCTTTGGCGTTGTGCCACCGGGCTTTGGCATCGTGCACCAGGTCAACCTGGAGTACTTGGCGCGTGGCGTGCATCACAAAAACGGCGTTTACTATCCCGACACCTTGGTCGGTA
>JBIKUP010000284.1:0-3081 GCA_044347535.1 Burkholderiaceae bacterium | reverse complement strand
GAATTTCACCACGCTCGAGATCGTGCAGCAGCACTATGTTGCGACGATCTGGATGAATCGCCCCGATGTGCGCAATGCCTTCGATGAGCAAAGCATCGCCGAGCTGACGAAGGCATTTCATGCGCTCGACCAAGACCGCGACGTGAGGGTGATTGTGCTCGGTGCGCGTGGTTCTGCATTCAGTGCGGGTGCGGATTTGAACTGGATGAAGCGTGTAGCGGGTTATACCGAAGCCGAGAATCGTGCAGACGCGCAGGCCTTGGCCGAGATGCTGCATGTAATTTACCAATCTAGTAAACCAACGATTGCGCGTGTGCAGGGTGATTGCTACGCCGGTGGTAATGGCTTGGTCTCTGCATGTGATATCGCAATCTCAGCTGACGGTGTGGAGTTTTGTTTGACGGAAGTCCGGTTGGGCTTGATACCGGCCACTATCGGGCCCTATGTGATCCGTGCCATGGGCGAGCGCGCTGCGCATCGCTATTTTTTAACGGCTGAGCGATTCAATGCACAAGAGGCTTATCGCTTGGGCTATGTTCATCAAGTCGTTGCTGCTGAAGCGCTGGATGACGCCGTCACAAAAATGACGCACCATCTACTCGCGGGTAGTCCGCATGCGATTGATGAATCCAAACGCCTGATTCGCGAAATCGCAGGCGAGCCGATTGATCAGCATCTCATTGCTGATACCGCACGCCGTATCGGTGAAGTACGCGTTGCTCCAGACGGTCGGGAAGGTATCGCGGCGTTTCTGGAAAAACGCAAGCCCAGCTGGCTCACACGTTAAGCATCATGTCTTCAGCATCATCACCGTTGCTGGAAGGTTTACAGCAAAAGTTGCACGAGCTAGACGCGCAGCATCTGATACGGCAACGCCGTATTGTCAGCACTCCACACGCGCCCAGCATGACCGTCGATGGTCGAACGATGCTGGCTTTCTGCAGCAATGATTATCTCGGCCTAGCGGCAGATCCGCGCATTATCGAGGCATTGCAACAAGGTGCCGCCATCTACGGCGCAGGCAGTGGTGCTTCGCATTTAATCAGTGGCCACTCTGCAGCGCATGCTGCGCTGGAAGATAAGCTCGCTCAATTTCTATCGCCATTCGTCCCTAGCGTACGTGCGCTGTATTTCTCGACTGGGTACATGGCGAATTTGGCGCTGATCTCTGCGCTGGCTGGTAAAGACGCAGAGATTTTTTCTGAGGCCTTGAATCATGCTTCATTAATTGATGGCGCCCGGCTGGCGCGCGCCAAACTCAGTGTCTACCCGCACCGCGATCTGCAAGCCTTGGATGAGCAGCTCACCCAAAGCCGCGCTAAAGACAAACTGGTGATTACCGATGCGGTATTCAGTATGGACGGAGACATCGCGCCACTGCGTGAGCTATTGGCGCTTTGCGAGCGACACGGTGCATGGTTACTGGTTGATGACGCACATGGCTTTGGTGTTATTGGTGATGATGGGCGTGGTGTGCTGGAGCATCTTGCCTTAAGCTCACCGCAACTGATTTATATGGGTACGCTGGGTAAGGCAGCAGGGGTAGCCGGCGCGTTCGTCGCAGCGCATGAGACAGTTATTGAGTGGTTGGTACAGCGCGCACGTGGCTACATCTACACCACTGCGTCGCCGCCTGCGGTGGCGCATGCACTGCTCACGAGTATCGACATTATCGGTAGTGATGAGGGTCGGCAGCGGCGCGCGCACTTGAAACACTTGATTGCACGTCTGCGTGAGCGGTTGAATCTGAAACGCTGGCAACTGCTACCGTCTGATACAGCGATTCAGCCAGTGATCATTGCTGACAATGCTGCCACCATCGCAACCGGACAGGCGCTCATGGCCCAGGGCTTCTGGGTCGGGGCGATTCGTCCACCGACGGTACCGGCGGGAACTGCGCGGCTGAGAATCACGCTATCAGCGGCGCACAGCACCGAACAGGTGGATCAACTGGCGGCAGCATTACTTTCTATTGAGGCAGATACAAGGTAATTCCATGAATTTACGATTTTCATGTTTTATTACAGGTACCGACACCGGCGTTGGCAAGACCCTGATCACTGCGTCTATGCTGAATGCTTTGGGGCGGCTTGGGTTGCAAGCAGTCGGGATGAAGCCGGTCGCGGCTGGTACGCTGGTACGTGACGGTGCGCAGTGGAACGAAGACGTGGCGCTACTTGCCGAGCAGTCTACCCTTGCCCTAGACGCGCAGTTGACGACGTCTTATCTGCTAAAGGAGGCGTGTGCGCCGCATGTAGCAGCCAAACTGGAGAATGTCACCATAGCCCCGGCAGTGCTGGGTCAGGCTTATCAGCAAGTAGCGGCGCAGGCAGAAGCGGTGGTGGTCGAGGGCGTGGGTGGATTTCGGGTGCCGCTGACCGACGACTTTGATACAGCGGATTTTGCGGTTGAATTGGGGCTGGATGTTATTCTTGTGGTCGGTTTACGCTTGGGCTGTCTGAATCATGCGCTGTTAACCGCAGAAGCAATCGCCGCGCGTGGTTTGCGCCTTGCAGGTTGGATTGCGAATCAGATTGACCCCGAGATGCCGCATCAGGTTGACAATGTTCAGGCGCTACAGCAGCGTTTATCTGCGCCCTTGCTCGGCGTGGTGCCCTGGATGTCGGTGGCAGCACCCGCACCAGCAGCTGATGTGATTGATTTTTCATTGCTGGATTCATGGCCGCGAGCATCGCGTTGAGATTCACGTTTTTGAGTTGAGGTTTTGCATGACCACTACCGTCGCATCATCTGAAAAGCCATCTGCCGAGCAGCCGATTGAGTTTTTTGCGGCAGCCAAAAAGGTGACTGATCTCGCCAAGTCACGTGAAACTTGGCCGGTGGCCGAGGTTGCAGCCCTGTTCGAGCTGCCCTTCAATGATTTAATGTGGCGCGCGCAGCAAGTGCATCGCGCGAACTGGGACGCTAATGAAGTTGAACTGGCGACGCTGCTATCGATTAAAACGGGTGGCTGCCCTGAGAATTGCGGCTATTGCCCGCAGTCGGCGCACTATGACACCGGCGTCAAGGCAGAGAAAATGATGGCGGTTGATGAGGTGGTTGCTGCGGCGCAGGCGGCGA
>JBIKUP010000011.1:0-11727 GCA_044347535.1 Burkholderiaceae bacterium | reverse complement strand
TCGCGCTCGGGGCACCCTGGGAAGATTGGTTCGACCTCGAGCACACCATCCGGGTTGATGTGAATGCGATCAAATCGCCACTAAAGAGTCTCGAGTTCGCAACCCTGCGCATTAAAGACGGTATTTGTGATCGCTTCCGCGATCGTGTCGGACAACGCCCATCGGTCGATACGCGCTCGCCCGATATGCGGATTTGGGGCTTTCTAGATGCGCGCACAGTCACAGTCTATGTGGATACGTCTGGCGAATCTTTATTCAAGCGTGGCTGGCGGCTGGACACTGGTGACGCGCCGCTGCGCGAGAATCTCGCCGCTGGCCTGCTTCGCACCGCTGGATGGAAACCCGGCACGCCCTTATTTGACCCGATGTGTGGCTCGGGGACTTTGTTAATTGAAGCAGCGCAGTGGCTAGCAGGTATTCCACCGGGTTGGACACGCCCGTTCGCCTTCGAAAAGTTCAAGAGTTTTCGGCAAGCGGAGTGGGAAGCCGTTCGCGCCGCCGTGAAATTTTCACAGCTGCCTACTAAGCCTACGATCTTCGGCAGCGATATATCGGGCGACATGCTGGTGATGGCGCGTAACAACCTGGAACGCGCAGGAATTAGCTTCGATGTTCCACTTAAACAGATTGAAGCACAGGAAGTGAAGCCGCCCACCGGCATTCCCGGCCTCCTGATCGCGAATCCACCTTACGGTGAGCGCATCGACTTGCGTGGGGATCGTTCCGAGGAACCGGATGCGCTTGCAATTGCCTTCTTCAGCGCGTTTGGCAGTACATTGAAACAGCGCTTCGCCGGCTGGACGGTTTGTTTGTTTACGGCCGATCTGACACTGCCGCGCATGCTGCGATTAAAAGAATCGAAAAAAACACCGTTTTTCAACGGCGCTATTGAGTGCAGGTTATTCCGCTTTGAAATGGTGGCGGGATCAAACCGACGAGAAATACAGCCTCACTGAAGAGAAGATCGCGCCATCGCTCGGGTTAGCCATCACCGCCGGCAACCCGAGCGAGCCTGCTTTACGCGTCTACGACATTCCACCCTTCCGCTTCTAGTTTCAGCGCGCCCATCTGAAAAGCGGCGTTAGTATAAAAAACGATGTCCAGAGAAACTGTCGCTTTGGCACCGTCAATCACTACGCCTTTGGTTTCCATACTCTGGCTACCCAACTTCAAAGTCGATGCCGAATTTCTTCCTTGGGCCAATGCACCGGTTGAATCATATTCAGCCCGATAGCTAAGAACAATCGATCCATCAGTGTTTTTCCTCAGCCGATAAAGTACCTTCGGCGATATGCTGATCGAGACCGATGTACCGTCGTATAGCTTTACTGGCGACTCCATGACGCCACTGGCATTAGGTCTCGTAAACAGAATATTCTTGATAAACAGTCCAAGGGTCTGACAGGCGAATAGACTTATTTCCCTCGGCAACTGGCAATTCTCTGGATCACCAATGAGAGCGATGAATTCATCGATTGAAGTGATTGGCTTTATATTGCCATCAGGACCTTGGTATTCGTACGCTGATTTATCAAAGTCTCGAACAAAAATTCCACCTAAATCTTTCTTTTTTGAATACTCATCAGAGACCTTTTGTGTGGTTCTTACTGCGGCCAAGGTCGCGAGGTAATTTTTTTTGATAAACGGATCGGGTTCGAGGTTTCTTAGATCGATGGAATAATCCACCCGGTAATTTTTCGATAGACTCATTGCATCCAGCGCCAGCATGGAAACCACATTGCTCGATTGATCTCTGGATTTTGGTGAACTCAATGAACTCGACGAAGAACTGAATTTTTCTGCAGCCTTAGATATGCGAAAGCCATAGGTCCTCGATAGATAGTCATTGATTTCCGTGCGCGAATGGATTTTGGCTTTGGCAAATCCACTGGCTTTACCCAGGAGCGCTTCGGATAAAAACTTAAGCGCCAGACATTTACGTAACGCCAACTCCCTAGCCTCGCCCTGTAGTGGCTGGGTTGTCTGCCGACTAGAGAAGGCCCGATACTCGCTCGCCAATTCCTTTCTGATCTTCATCGGAATACGGTCAACAATGGCGTTTTCGTCCTTACCACTCACGCCCGAGGGCACCCACTCTGCTGCCGCAAGCGAATTCAGAGAAATTTCGGGTACGCTATCTTTTCGCGGCGAAAAAAACGTCATGCTTTTCGTTCTGTCGCGAATAATTAGGTTAATCGCCTGTAATCGTGAGGGCAAGCTTGCATCTAAGCCATTGGAGTCTTCCGAGCTTTCGGATTCGTCAGTTTCGCATACCGGTGATTTAGTTTCGAGCTTTGCACGTTGCGTTTCGACCTTGATACGTTGCATTGCCCGTTTTTTTGCAACCGTTTCAAGTTCGAGGACGGCTTCCGAATACCGTTGGTCCCACCACACGGGTGTATTCGATTCGCCCGACTCTTCAGATGAGTCATTGCCCTCGTTTAAAGGGCGCCCAGAAAGAGCTGCGCCGTCGTCCTCAGCACAAGCTTTATTAAATGCATTAGATTTTTCTTTCACCCGTCGAAATGATTCGGCGTCCCTCGTATTCGGATTTACCGCCTTAATTACGGGCGGTTTCTTGGAGGAAGAGAGGGGTACAACATTTCCTTGAGACGATTTTTCATTCTCCTTCTTCTCGATTACAGTATTTCGCTTTGCTGAATTTATAGCCATGTCAAACTCAAATATAAAGCGAGGCATCACTGTGCGACCACTTGCCCGGGTGGATATGCCTCGAAGAGCGACTATCAGTGGCAGAAGAAATTCATAAGTTCTGTTGTTACTGGCGCCGGAAAAAAGAATTGGTGAAGTTACTGACTATTTATGCCGCTTCCCAGTCGATAGATATACGCGGATACAGATATCGCTAGTCATCCCATCGTAGCTACTGAAGCAGCGATGCCGTGTTCAGACAAAAAAAATGCCGCTCTGCAGCGGCATTTTTATTCGAAACTAAATTCGGCGTCAGTCGGCCTTCTTCTCGCCCTTACCGAACCAGCCCGAGACCGTATCCTTAGTTGAGTCATAGGCTGACGACATGGTTTCGCAGCCCGATGACAGCACGACTACCGCCAACAAAACCGAGATGCTGAGGCAGTTTTTAAGTGTTTTCATTTTATGGTCTCCAATATAAGCACCCGGTCAAGCTCAAGGCATAGTGAACGGTGCGAGTTGATCTAAGGCCGGCGCGCTCAAGTCCAAGCCCACACTAAAAAGCAGCGCCTATTTTAGTTTAGCGATACGGAAATCGGCGATTAATCGAAAATTTATCCATATCAGTCGATATCAAATTACTATTTTGATATTAATATTCGTCTCATCCGTTACAATTCCGAGGTCTCGCGGGTGTAGTTCAATGGTAGAACGGCAGCTTCCCAAGCTGCATACGAGGGTTCGATTCCCTTCACCCGCTCCACTCTCTCTGCCTCGATGAACGAACCTTCCAAGCCCAATCGCGACCCCGGCCGCATCCTGCCCTACGACCCTACCGAACGTCGAATCCGTAGTTTTGTCACGCGCATGGGCAGACTATCGGACGGGCAAGCACGCGCGCTGGAAACGCTGGCCCCGCGTTACTGCATCCCGTATGAAAAATCGGTAGTTGATCTCAGCACGGTGTTCGGACGCACAGCGCCAACCATCCTCGAGATTGGCACCGGTATGGGTGAGACCACTGCCCATATTGCCGGGCTCATGCCCGAGATGAATTTCATTGGCGTTGAAGTGCACGTACCGGGCATCGGTAGCCTACTGAAACTCATTGATGAGCATGGATTGCAAAACCTGCGACTCATTCAGCATGACGCTGTCGAGATCGTGACGCACATGATTCCGCCAGCATCATTGGCTGGCGTACATGTATTTTTCCCAGACCCGTGGCATAAGGCGCGACACCAAAAACGTCGCCTGATTCAAGCGGCTTTCGTTGAGTTACTTGCCTCGCGCATTGCCGTTGGCGGCTATTTGCACTGCGCGACTGACTGGGAAGACTATGCGGTGCAGATGCTGACGGTACTGTCATCCGAGCCTAGCCTAGTTAATACCGCACAAGCGTATGCAGAACGTCCAAGCTACCGGCCAGTCACAAAATTCGAGCGCCGCGGTTTACGACTCGGTCACGGCGTTTGGGATTTGGTGTTTCAGCGGCGCTGAAAGCAGTAGACGTTTAACACAGCGACGCGAACGATGGCGTTAACAGGTGCAGATTAGTGCTGGCAAGGCGACGGCAGCGCAGACAGCACAAGGCGTACGACCAAGTCTGCCAACAATACCAGCGGCATTTTGAATTACTCAGCCCACTGTACCCAGCCGGTGAGCGCGGTCACCAATACAATCCCGCCAAATACAATACGGTACCAGGCAAAAATCATGAAGTCGTGCGAGCTGATGTAGCGCAGCAGCCAGCGCACGCACAAGAAGGCCGAGATAAATGCCGATAACGCACCCACCCCGAACATCGGTAAATCGGCTGCTGACAGCAATGCCCGCTCTTTGTACAGTGAGTAAACGGTTGCACCGAACAAGGTAGGAATCGCCAAGAAGAAGGAAAACTCGGTGGCTGCACGGCGCGATAAGCCAAACGCCATTGCACCGATGATAGTGGCACCTGATCGGCTGGTACCGGGAATCAGGGCGAAGCATTGGGCTAGCCCGACTTTCAGTGCATCGACCACGCTCATGTCATCAACTGCATCAACGCGTGAATACATCACCCGACGATGACGTTTTTCTATCACGATGATGACAAAACCACCGATGATGAATGCCAGCGCCACCGGAATCGGCTTGAACAAATGGGCCTTGATTGCCTTGCCAAAAGCCAACCCTAGCACTACGGCTGGCAGAAAGGCCACCATCAGGTTAACAACGAAACGACGCGCGGCGATGTCGGTTCTGAAATCAAGAATCACGCGCGCTATCTTGACGCGATACTCCCAACAAACGGCGAGCATCGCGCCAGCTTGAATAACGATTTCGAATACCTTGACTTTCTCGCCGGTGAAATTGAGCAGACTACCGGCAAGGATCAAATGACCGGTCGAAGAAATCGGCAGGAACTCGGTCAAGCCCTCGACGATGCCCATGATGACGACTTGAATCAACAGCGTGAGTTCCATACGAGGTGCGCGCAAAGCAGAAAAGAGGCCAAAGCTTATCACGGGCAGACTCATTCATATCGTCCGCAGCTCGACCGACCAGCGCGTCGCATTGATACGATGTTTTGTTTCTCTTATTTGAAAATTCGAAGATTAGTAGGTCAAAGAAAAGAAAACCCCCAGCTTCCGAAGAAGTGGGGGTTGATCATCAGCTTGCAACAGCGATGAGTTGCAGCATTTAGGCGTGTACCACTCAGAAGTGATGTCACATGACTAGTTAGCCCTTGTTCTTCTCATTCTCAACATTGCCGACTTCATTAATAGCAACCTGTTCATCTTGACTGCTCTCGGTTTCAACATCGGTGCTTCCGCTGGATTCGGTTTTGTCCGGTGCGGATGTATTTTCCGCTTCGATCGCATCCTCAGCAAATGGACTATTTTTAAGCTCCCCCAGATCCAAGTTCGGAACAAAGGCCGGTTTTTTACTCAGTGGACTTTTTGCGGTCGCGGACGTCCCGGATGTGTTCGTGGATGCTTGCCGCTTAGCTTGCTGCGAATCCCGCTCGGCTTGTTTACGCTCTTGACTCGCTAGTGTTGAGAGCAATACTTGAGCCTTCTTGAGATTGTCTGATGCGGCTTGGTCTTTTTTATCGGTTGCCTCAAGGTAGGCCTCCAACTGCCGTAAACAAAATGCGGCAGGCGCGACTTCAAATACCTCATAGTTAGCACGTCTGGCCATCGCACTATTTAGGTGTCTGATATATCCCGGATCGCTATTTGATAAGTTATTCGACTTGAGATAGTGGCTCAGTTCTCGCACCCAACCGCGCTTCACCTGGGTGGAACGAGTTTGGGTTTTTTTGAGCAACAGCCCCTCGGATGACTGTACACGCGGAGAAGTCGGGATTGTATTTGTACTCGAGGTTTCTTTTTTTCTGGGTGACACCAGGCCTTGGAAAAAACTTCCGATCTTGGTGCGTTTCTCGGTATTACTGGCTTCGGGGCCAGAGATCGTTGAGCCGCGCGTGAGTGCCCTCTTGCTGACCTGCTGCTTGTGGCTGGCGGCCGTGGCCTCTTTGCGTAACAGTTCAGTAGCCTTTTGTGTTGGTTTGAAATACTGCTCAAATACTTCCGGTTTTCCGTCCGTAGAAGCAATAATGTCGTACACAAAATCGTCAAACAAAAAAGAGGTGTAGTGCGCGAGCTGTGCGCTAAGCTTTGCTTTGAATTGACTCCAGTCACGGCCTGCCTGCTGCTTGGTTTGGAGATCAGCTTCTAACTGATCATTCCAGACTGGCAAAAGACCCCGTATAAACAACAGACCGATCAAAGCGCTTTTGATCATACCAGTCAGCTGTTGTGGTGAGATATTTTGCATTTCAGACCAGCTGCAGTAACTTCTCACGACTTCTTTCAAAAATAACTTTAACTCTTCTGGCAGCGGTGATGACTCAAGTCTGCGATCAGGGCCACAAATATAGCTTTCAAGTGGCTGAACGACAGTGTCGAATTGGTTGCGGAAACTGAGGTTTTGCAAGGTACCCTCTTTGCTGTTTTTTCCTTCCTCTGTGTTCAATAGGCTTTTGTAGGGGCCGCTTACAAACGTATTAAACCGCTCACGCACCTCGACCCTTGCTTGCTCTGCCTCCGCACTACCAAACATACGCTGCATGAATGGCTGCAGGATCTGGTCGATCACATTTATCTCATCCAGCGTATTCGCGCTATTCACCTCAAATTCCACGATTCCGAATCTATCCCTGAGAGGCTTGGAAAGGTTGTCGATCGAGGGTGCATTGCCGTAGAAGTTGCTCTCAAGCCCAACGAGCAAGCGCGCAATTTGCTTAACTGGAATATTAAAAACGGGAACTTGAATGGTTTTGGCTGGGTTAGTTGGTGAAGGTACCGACTTCATCCCTTGGAAGCCCGCCCTCAAGACGCTCGCGAGGGTTTTTGGCACACGTTTCGCTGGTACTTTGCTCTTCAAATAGGGCGTGGGTTTTGGGGCAGCGGATTGCGATGGGCTTGGTGTTGAGGTGCTGGGTGGTGAGATGCTGGGTTTTGAGGTACTCACGCCGGGGGCAGTAGGTCCGGAACTGCTGGGCGCAGCCCTGCTCGCGTATTTTGGTAAAGGTGGCAAGGGTCCGCGTGGCGACACTACTGGCGCGCTGGCTTTCTCGCGTGACGTGGCTACGTCGGCGCTGGTTGAGACCGGGCTACTGTTGACCGTTGCAGCCACCCAAGTACCGGCGCGCGGCCTTTGACGCTGTTCAAGCTTTGGTGGCTGCTGACCCTCCTGTTCTGCAGAGCCCGACTCACTTTCCGAAGACGATGCTTCATTCCTGAGCTCTTCATTGCCGACGCCCAACCCCGTATTTGGGGAAGGAGGGCTTTTTCTTGGACCTGATGTACTCATCATTAACCTTTCAATTTCGCGTTGTACCCTTGTTGGATAGGGTGATCGCCCTCGCCCGGGCTGAATAGAAAGAGGGTTGCGCCAATCATGCTCAAATTGACAATATCAGCGCATCGAAGAAATGCGTAACCCCTTGGTATAGGCGGGTTCCTGCGCTTTTTTTGCCCGTACTAGGTACACCGTAGAGAATTGCTTGACGTTATTTCACTGCGCGGCCTATATTGCTGACCCCCCGGTTAGTAACGCGTCACGCCCTCATGTCCACCCTGATCGAAGCCCGTAGCAAGCCCCGCTGGGAACGCCGCAAAGATGCACGTCCTCAGGAGTTGCTCGCGGCGGCTCTAGATCTGTTTGTGGAGCGCGGCTATGCGGCGACGCGGCTCGATGAAGTGGCGGCGCGTGCGGGCGTATCGAAGGGGACGCTCTACTTGTATTTCGAGAACAAGGAAGAGCTATTCAAAGCGGTGGTGCGCGAGAACATGGTGCCGCTGCTAGCCGATGCCGAAGAATTGATTAACAACTTCGAAGGGCACAGTAGTGACTTGCTGCGCCTGTGTATTGATGGGTGGTGGCAGCGTATCGGTGCCACCAAACTATCCGGCATATCAAAACTGATGATGGCCGAGTCGGGCAATTTCCCCGATGTGGCGCGGTTCTACCATGAAGAAGTAGTGTCACGCGGCGGGGCAATACTGTCGCGCATTATCGAGCGCGGTGTCGCGCTTGATGAGTTCCGACCAGTCGACACCGCAATGGCTACCCGCGTGATTATTGCGCCGATGCTGATGCTGACCATGTGGCGCCACTCGTTACATGCTTGTCACGTAGACCCGATCGACCCTGACGCCTTCCTCAACTGTTTGGTTGATCTACTGACGCGCGGTTTCGAGACACCAAGCAGTCGCGCAAGCTAACTATCTTTATCTATATGCGTACACGCAATATTGTCCTCATCATTGTTCTACTCGTGGTAGCGGTAGTCGGCGCTCGTTTCTGGTTCAACGCCAAGGTGCCTACAAATCCTGCGCCTGCAAGTCCTGCACCGGCATCGCCTGCTGCGGCAAAAACAAGCGCGCCGACAGCGCTGGAGTTTTTGGCTAGCGAAGTGGTGACCACTGAGCCGGCTCAGCTGCGACAAGTTATGCAGCTAACAGGCACACTGCGCGCTGTTGATCAGGTGACGGTGAAGGCTAAGGTGGCAGCTGAAGTACGCGCGGTGATGGTGCGCGAAGGTGAGCCGGTCAAAGCCGGGCAGGTCCTCGTAAAGTTTGATACCAGCGAATATGAGGCGCGAGTTGCGCAGGCGCGCGGTAATCTAAACAACGCACGCGCGCAAATGGAAATCGCCACTAAGACACGCGACAACAATCTCGCGCTGGTCGAAAAAGGCTTTATCTCAAAGAATGCCTTCGACAACTCGGCCAGCCAATATGCTGCCGCTAAAGCCAGTGTCGATTCAGCGCAGGGTGCGCTCGACATCGTGCTGAAATCCCTGAATGACACCGTCAGCCGCGCGCCGATCTCTGGGCTGGTATCAGTGCGTCATGTACAGCCGGGCGAGAAGGTGGCGATGGATAGCCGTCTGCTCGAAATCGTGAACTTGCAACAGCTCGAACTGGAAGCTGCCGTACCTAGTAGCGAGATTTCGAAAGTCGCGATTGCACAAAAAGTCGAGCTACGGATAGAGGGTCTTGCGCAACGATTTGATGGCAAAGTCGTTCGCATTAACCCGTCGACACAGGCCGGATCCCGCTCGGTGCCAGTGTATGTGCAAGTCGCCAACCCGCAAAATCTTCTTCGGGTCGGGATGTTTGCCGACGGACGATTACTCCTGAGTAGCAAATCCGGCGCAGTGACAATGCCGCAAAGCGCGGTGCGGAAGGTCAATGACGGTAGCTTCGTGTTCGCCATCGTCAATAACAAAATCGAGCGCCTGCCCGTCACGCTTGGCAGCACCGGCCTGGTGGGCGACGACCACCATATAGAGATCACAAGCGGGCTGGAATTCGGTACGCAAGTGATTCGTGCCGATATGGGCAATCTCACGCCGGGCACACCTGTGCGCGTCAACGCAACACCTAAGCGCTAAAGCGACCGAGCCTAACGATCATGTGGTTTACGCGAATCAGCATCGGCAACCCCGTCCTGGCGACGATGATGATGCTCGCCTTCGTCGTGCTGGGTCTGTTTTCTTATCAGCGGCTACGGGTCGACCAGTTCCCGGATGTCACCTTCCCGGTCGTGGTGGTGCAGACAGAGTATCCGGGCGCTGCACCGGAGACTGTCGAGTCGGATGTCACTCGCAAGGTGGAAGAAGCGGTCAACACGATCAACGGTATCAATTCACTGACTTCACGCTCCTACGAAGGTCTGTCGGTCGTGATCATCGAGTTCAAGCTGACGATTGATCCGGCACAGGCTGCGCAGGATGTACGCGAGAAAGTCGCCATCATCAAAGCCGCCTTCCGTAAAGAAGTCAAAGAGCCCCGTGTGACGCGCTATGACCCGGCTGATCGCCCGATTTTTTCGCTGGCGGTGAGTAATGTGCCAAACAAGGGCAACTACAGCATGCGCGAACTGACCAGCGTCGCCGACGAACTGGTCAAGAAAAGGCTCGAGAATGTGCGCGGTGTCGGCTCGGTAACGCTGGTGGGTGGCGTCAAGCGCGAGATTCAAATTTATCTGAAACCTACTGCCATGGAAGCGCTAGGTATCAGTGTCGATCAAGTGATGCAGGCAGTTCGTAGTGAGAATCAGGAGTTACCTGCCGGCTCAGTCCGCACCTCGACCAACGAACAGATGGTGCAAGTACAAGGCAGGATCAAGCGGCCGGAAGATTTTGAACGCGTGGTGGTTGCCCGTCGTGGCGGTCAATCAATTTTGCTGGGACAGGTTGCGTCGATTGTCGATAGCCAACATGAACAAGAAAACCTGGCGCGCTATAACGGTCAACGCATTCTCGCACTGGATATTCTTAAAGCGCAGGGTCAGAACACGATTGATGTGGTCGACAATCTGAAAAAATCCATGGCCGAGCTGCAGGCCACGCTGGATCAGCTACACCCTGGCATGAAACTCGAGATGGTGAAAGATGGATCGCGCCAGATCCGGGTCGGCGTTGAAAATGTTCGACGCACCCTGATCGAGGGTGCATTGCTAACCATCTTGATTGTGTTCCTGTTCCTGAACTCCTGGCGCTCGACTGTCATTACCGGACTCACGCTTCCGGTATCGCTGATCGGTACCTTCCTGTTCATGGATATGTTCGGCTTTACGATCAACATGATCACGCTGATGGCGCTATCGCTGTGCGTCGGCCTGCTGATTGATGACGCGATTGTGGTGCGCGAAAACATTGTGCGTCATGCTGGCATGCGGGTGAATGGTCGTTACAAAGGTGCGCGCGAAGCCGCGCTGGAAGGCACTGCAGAAATCGGACTGGCAGTGCTAGCCACTACGCTGTCTATCGTTGCGGTTTTTCTGCCAGTCGGTTTCATGGGCGGCATCATCGGGCGCTTCTTCCATCAGTTCGGCGTGACGGTCGCGGCAGCGGTGCTGATCTCGATGTTTGTCTCGTTTACCCTGGATCCGATGCTATCTTCGGTCTGGCACGATCCCGAAGCGCGTGGCGAGCGTGCGAAGCGCGGCTGGTATGCCAACACCATTGGTCGCGTGTTAAATCAATTCGAGCGCTTGGTGAACTGGTTCTCCGATCAGTATCAGCACGCACTACAGTGGTCGCTACGACATCGCGTTGCTACGCTGGTGCTGGCTGTAGCCACCTTCTTCGGTGGCTTCTTGATTCCAGCCGCCGGCCTGATCGGTACCGAATTCGTGCCGCAAGCTGATTACTCAGAAACCGGCGTGATCTTCTACACACCGGTTGGTTCTTCGCTGGAGTTCACTGAAAGCAAATCGCGTCAGGTCGAGTCGGCGCTGCGCGAGCTGCCGGAGGTACGCGATCTGTACACCACCATCAATACGGGTACTGCGCAGGGCAAGAACTATGCAACTGTGTATGCACGGCTGGTACCACGCGCGGAGCGTAAGCGCAGCACCAAGGAGTTGAATCAGCCACTGCGTGACAAGCTATCGGGCATACCCGGCATCACCGTCACGCATGTCGGTGCCTTGGATGGTGTTGGCGGTGACAATAAGCAAATTCGTCTATCACTGCTAGGCCCTGATCTGAAGCAGCTGGGCAAATTATCGGAA
>JBIKUP010000283.1:0-3089 GCA_044347535.1 Burkholderiaceae bacterium | reverse complement strand
CAGCGTAAAAAAATTCACCAGTTGCTGATTTGTTAGCACACCGGGCACGCAGCAGCAGCAGATTTATCAGTACATCCTTTGAGTTACCATAGGGCACTCCCCTTCTGCGACACGCTTCCTCCGTTGGCTTTCAGGCATCTCCTTTTCTGGCTCGGCGCACTCTTTGTGTGCGTCATCGCGCTACTGCAGGCCACCCACCCTAGCGAACCCGCGCCCGCTCGCGTTGTGCTGGCCGCGACCGAAGGCGGCAAGGTCCGTTTGGTCAAATCGGCTGGAGGTGAGATTCCGATGCCGCCGAACACACCGGCGGCGCATGCCAGTACCTTGGCACCCCTACCCGCCAACCACAGTTCGCTGATTGCCGCCGCCTGGTTCGCAGGAGAGCGCGAGAGCGCGCCGGATGTCCGCATTGCGTTCAGCAGTTTCGATAAAGCGCAGCAGCGTTGGACGCCCGCCCGCTTTATCGCTGATCGCGAGTCACTCGGCAAGGCGCTTGGATTTGGTATTCGCCGACTCGGCAACCCCGTGCTTTGGCGCGACGATGACGATCGATTACATCTGTTCGTCGTCGGTACCGGTATTGGGGGCTGGGCCACTTCGCGCATCATTCACCTTCAACAAAGCGACGACGGCACTGATGCCGAGTACCCAGTTTTTAATGCGCGTGCCGTACTGCCCTTGTCTTGGCTTTGGAACCTGAGCCACCTGGTCAGGAATGCGCCACTGGTGTTGGCCGATGGTGCGGTGGTGCTGCCGATCTATTTCGAGCTGGGGACTAAATACCCCACCCTGGCGCGACTTGATCGCGCAGGTAATTTTCGTGGTATCACAAGAATCTCGCGTAAAGGCAATCTGCTGCAACCAGCGCTATTACCTGTCAGTGAGAATCGCTGGCTAGCCTATATGCGTATGAGCGCCGGCACGCATCGCATTGCCATAGCCGAGACGAAAGATGCCGGTACGAATTGGCAGGACCGTCCCGATCTAGAGCTACAAAATCCCAATGCCTCGGTAGCCGCACTGAATGCCGATGGCGTCCACGCGCTCACTTTCAATCCCTCCAGCACCGGACGAGATCGTCTAGTGACAGCAACCTCAGTGGATGGCGAGCGCTGGAACATTTCTGCAGAGCTGGCTCTTGGCCAAACGGGTGATGAGTACTCCTACCCAGCCATGCTTTGGCATGAAGACGCCCTGTGGGTGAGCTATACCGATCGGCGCCGGCAAATCGCCTGGCAGCGCTTCACCATCGTTCGAGAGTCACCATGATGGGATTTCAATGGCCATGGGAAGCAAGCGCGTCGATCACGCCATCGTTATCGATGCTATCGGTTGGTATGCATCTCGGGTGGGCGCTGACACTCGGGGCTGGTGCTGTATTTTTGCTGCGAACGGCCAAGGTCACCAACGTCACTAGCCGCAGAATCGTCGCGCTATTGATCGTCCTGCTCTGCCTACTGCCGAATGAGTGGAGCCCCAGCTGGTGGTTAGGGCTGGCGTTTCAAACACCCAGCCTGACGCTACAAGGTTTGTGCGGTCTTTATCTCTTCCAACACTTAAGAACACAACACGGCACAACAGCTCCGTTAAGCGGTTCGACTACAGCGCCGCTTCAAGCACGATGGCCGCTTGGCTTGCTGTTGGTTGCCATCATCGCTGGCTGGGTACTCGCACTCGACACCTTTGCGGTGTTTGATATCGCCTTGTACGCAATCGGCTTTACGCCCTACGCCGTGTTGGCGGCCTTGTTTTTTGCTTGCCTGCTGCAACTGATCTCAGCACGCTCAGCACACGCACAAAACACTCGGCATTATCGCGAGCTAGCTAGCATCGTACTCATTGCGACTGCAATACACGTACTCTTCCGCCTCCCTACCGGCAATCTATGGGATGCGCTGCTAGACCCCTGGCTTTGGATCATGGCGCATGGCCTTGCGATTGATGTCGTTTTGAGCAAAACCCGAAGCCACAAATCCGAGGCTACGAATTAGCGACTGCTAATTAGCCACTGCTGATTTGAATAGACTGAAGAAGCGCCCTGGCGGCATCAGGAATGGGTGTTGGCTGTCGCGTGGCGCGATCGACGTATACATGGACAAAATGCCCCTGCGCGCTGGCGACCGACTCATCGCCACGGAATATCCCGACCTCGTAGCGCACGCTGGATTTACCCAGTTGGACCACGCACAGGCCAGCAGTGATTGGCTCCGGAAATGCCACCGGCGCAAAATAATTGCAGTGCGTTTCTATCACCAGAGCGATCGCATCACCACCATGAATATCCAGCGTACCGCGTGAAATCAAAAACTGATTCACCACCGTATCAAACCACTGGTAAAACACTACATTATTCACATGGCCGTACACATCGTTATCCGCCCAACGCGTGGTGATCGGCAAAAAATGTCGGAAATACTCGCGCGCTTTAGCAGTTTCTCTCATCACTGATAATCACCTTCGAACAACAAAGGCGACCCCCGTCGCCGTCAACAAAATACCGATCGCACCAGCAATCGACAATGATTCACCAAACAAGACCCACGCCATCAGCGCAGTCACCGGCGGCGTGAGATACATCAGGCTGGATACATGCGTCGCTGCGCTTTTCCGAATCAGTGCATACAGTAAAAACATCGCACCAATGGATAGCGCAAACACCGACCAACACAAAGCCCCGATAAATTGGGGCGTCCATTGCACTGTATGCAGCGAGAAGTCCAAGTCTTCCAGCCACCATGCTAAGGGCCACACCAAAAGTATCGACGCTGTAAATTGAATCAATGCACCCGATCGTAAATCAAATCGAGGGCAAAACCGTTTCTGGTAAAGCGTGCCTGCGGTAATCGACACCAAGGCCATCAGGCACAACAAGATGCCGGTGGAAGACGCAGCGTCCAGCTTGAGATTATCTTTGACGACCAAGGCTACACCCACCAAACCGAGTACCACGCCCATCCACTGCCGCATACTTAAACGTTCGCCGACCCAACGCGCAGAAAGTGCAGTCAGCATCGGCTGCAAACCGACAATCAGTGCCGCCAAGCCCGCGGGTGTGCCTAACTTGATGGCAGACCAGACACCCGACAAAT
>JBIKUP010000282.1:0-3107 GCA_044347535.1 Burkholderiaceae bacterium | reverse complement strand
AGCCGCCCATTGGCTCGCAAGGCACCGGTCATGGTCGAGGGATTGGCGATAACTGTGTTACCGATGCCGTACCACATACAAGCAACACCAACACCACGCCGTAGAGTAGATGTGTTGTGCTGATTGAAGTGATTTGCTGCCGCTTGCGCTTCATGCCAAGCAGGCTGTAGCGCCTCAAGACACTGTCGCATACCAACACTAGCGGCGAGTACTTGCCCGGTTGCTGTTGGCTGACCAGCTTGAATCGCATTGTTCAGTCGGAAGCTGAGCCGATCGGTACCGGTTTTTGCTGCTAATTCATCGATCAGTGCCTCAGTCACGATATGCGCCTGTGGCACACCAAATCCGCGAAACGCGCCTGCCACCGCATTGTTGGTATAAACCGCACGCGTCAGCGCACGCAAGTGCGGTACAAAGTAGGGGCCGGTGGAATGAACAGGTACTCGATTGGCCACGGTACTCCCCCAACTGGCATAGGCGCCGGTATTGAAGTCACCATGAAAATCTAATGCGGTTAACTTACCCTCCGCATCGCACGCATAGCGCGCGCGAATCTCTGATGGATGTCGCTTGGTAGTAGACACCATCGACTCGCTGCGCGTGTAGATGGTGCGTACTGGGCGCTTCAGGGTCCAAGCAGCGACTGCCAGCAGCGGTTGCAAAGAAACATCTAGCTTGCCACCAAAGCCACCACCGATATCCGAAGGCACAATATGAACTGCATCAGTCGGCAGACCCAGAACACGCGCGACTTCTTCTTTATCCATCACCGGCGTCTGTGTGCATGCAAAAATTCGCAGACGCTCTCGACCATTCTCAACAAACACCTCAGCATAGCCCGCCTCGGGTTCGATATAAGCGTGCTCGACATAACTAGTTCGATAGGTATCTTCGGCGACATAAGCCGCCTCACTCATCGCCTGCTCGATATCGCCCTTCACCACACGCCCACGGCACAGCACATTGTCTTTGGCAAAATCATGCAGCAGTTGCTCGGAGTTGGCCAGAGCCTGCTCGGGTGTCTCCAGCGCAGGTAGCGGCTCCCATTGAATCGGCAAGTCAGATTCGGGAATCGCCTGTAACGCATGTTGCTCGCCGATGATCAGCATCACTGCCTCACCGCGCATGCGCACAAAGTCTTTCGCTAGTACCGGTTGATCTTTCGGTTGCGGGAAGACGGCAAAACTATTTTCCGGCACATCATCAGCAGTTAGCACCGCCACGACCTGCGGATAGCGCTTCCGGAATTCCTCAAGATTCGCTATCTGAAATCTCGCACGCTGGTGGGGTGAGCGTACCGTGCGCATCCATAAGCAATCGGTCGGAAAATGATCCGCACCAAAGCGCGCAGCGCCGGTGAGTTTCGGTACTGAATCCATACGCGCGACGCGCGCGCCGACAGCACTTCCAGCAGCGGGCTGTAGTGTACGCAGAGCATCATTGGGGTTCGCAATAACAGACTGCATCACCGGGTCTGATACTGCCAGCACTGCTTCCACAATTTTTCGGTAGCCGGTACATCGACACAGAACACCACCAAGACCATCGAGTACTTGCTGCTCAGTGGGCTGTGGATGACGTTGCAGCACATCAGTCGCTGCCATCAACATGCCCGGGGTGCAAATACCGCACTGCGCTGCCCCATGCGCCATGAACGAGCGTTGCAGTGCGTTGAGCTGCCCCTCAGGTGCTAGTCCTTCTACCGTGGTTACTTCACGTCCGGCGCACTGACCGGTGGCAGTAAGGCAGGCACAGACCTGCTCGCCATCCAGCAGAACGGTACACGCACCGCAATCACCCGCATTGCAACCAATCTTGGTGCCTGTAAGACCGAGCTCATCGCGCAACGTATCGGACAAACGTCGAGCCGGACTGTGAATATCAATGCGCTTCCCATTGACTGACATGCGCAAGACTTGCCCGACTTGGACATCGATAGGCTTATTCATGCATTGCCTCGGCAATGGCTCTGCGCACGAGAGTCAGTGCGACTTCGCTGCGATACTCCGCGGTTCCACGCACATCATCAATCGGTGACAGTTCTGCTAAATCAGCGTCGCTGACCAGGTCAATCACGGCGCTATGGGCAGGATGACCTATCAACTTCTGCTCTAGCGCGTGAAGACGACGCGCGACTGCAGAACACGCGCCCACCGCAACTGCTGCGTGGCGGATGATTCCCTGATCAAGCTCGATGAGCGCAGAGACCATCACGATAGATATCACCAGATAGCGCCGATGCCCCAGCTTCAAAAACGAGGCTCGCGCCCCCGGTCGCTGAGGAATCAGTACTGCGGTCACCAGCTCATCCGGGCGACACGCAGTTTTGCGACTACCGAGTAAAAACTGTTGCAAGCTCATGCGCCTGGTGCCCTGCAATGACGCCAGTTCCAACTCGGCATCCAAGGCCAGCAAGGCTGGAACACCATCAGCGGCTGGCGAAGCATTGCAAATATTCCCAGCCACGGTGCCAGTATTCTGAATTTGAACTCCACCAACCTCCCGCGCCGCTGCTTGTAGACCATGCATTTGCGGTGGTAGCTCGGCACGTGCCAGTGTCGACCAGGTGGTGGTCGCGCCAATTCGCCAGGTTTTATCTTGCAACGCAATACCCGCAAGGTCAGATAAACCGGTAATGTCGAGTACCGTAGTTTTTGGTGCGGCGTTGCTATGGGAAGGATAAACATCAGTGCCGCCGGCGAGCACCTGAAATGAACCAGAAGCGAGCGCATGCAGCGCATCGTTCAAATTGCCAGGTCGCAGATAATCAGCGTAAATCATGGCAGCGGTGCAGCGCCTACAGGCGGCGAGATAAGAGTTTCATAGAAATCAGGATGACCCGCACTTGTTCAAATAAAAAAATTATTCAGTACCCGCTACATTTTGAGTGTACCGTAGCACGCGATAAATGCACTAGCAAAATGCACTAGCCAAATTCCAAAAATGGCAACCACCCACAAAAACAAACCCCCACGTGCGCTGCAGGCACGCGCCGTTGAGACACGCGAGGCTATTTTGAAAGCCGCGACCAGGGTATTTGCCAAGCATGGCTTCAGTGGCGGTCGGGTAGAACAGATTTCTCGGCTGGCCAAAACCCATGACCGAAT
>JBIKUP010000281.1:0-3110 GCA_044347535.1 Burkholderiaceae bacterium | reverse complement strand
CTTGTAGCCGATCGGGCTACCAAGTACTGCGGGCAGTTTTTTGGCGAGCTTTTGCTTGGTGCATTCTGCATCCGCCACGCTGATGTCGTTGCTGAATGCTTTGCTCGCACGACGCTGCTTGAAATCTTCGAGATACGCATCGATCTCTGCATCACTTGCGCAAGCGGCATTGGCGGCTGGTGTCACGCACGCAAACCAAGCAATGAATAACGCGGGAATCGTCCAGACTCTCATGGGGTCGGTCTCCTCTTTTAGTGGTGGCGAGAATAGCATGCTGAACACGCGAAAAATCCCTAATCCCGTACGTAGCGATGCAGTCCGCTTGCCGATATCGTTGGGCTGCAAATAACGGTACGTCTACCGTGTTAAATCATTCATCGTGTTTTCGTGCACAGGCTATGCACTGATAAACGGGCAGTTTGCTGCACAGCAGTATTACGCTGGGATGACTGCTTGGAGTAAGAGACAAAAAATGGTTTTAAAAATTTTCAATATGAAAAGAATTCGACGCTAAACGCATTCTCGATCGATTAACCCTGCACGTAACTATCCCTGCATTTTCAAGCCTCGCAAGGCTTTGTTATCAAATTACTCTTTAATGTTAGTAAATTAATCACCTGAGAAATTTTATTGATTGTCAATCTCATCAAGCATCAAGTATTCTTGCCGCGCAGTAATTTTTCATTTCCGGAGGGGAGATATGGCGAAGAACATTCGCTTCGGTGAGTACGTGCAGGCAGTGACAGTCGATTCCGACTCGATCAGCTACTCGAAGCTCATTCCAAAACCGAAGCTTGACAAGAACGGGAAAGAAATCCCGATGAAGCCCGAGAAGATGCAACTCGCGGGCTCTGATATTTATAACCTGCTGCAACCGTACATCAGTGTACGTTTCATGGAACAGGTCAATGCTGTAGTGCCGCTCGCGGTCTACCTGGCATTGTTCCAGATTCTGGTACTGCAGCGTACCGTCACTGGCTCGATGGAAATCACCGCCGGCTTGGTCGCGGTGATTATTGGCCTGATGGTCTTCATGGAAGGTCTGAAGCTCGGTCTGATGCCCTTCGGTGACATCATCGGTAACACCTTGCCGAAGAAGCTGCCACTGGTTGGCGTCTTGATCATTGCTGGCTTGCTGGGTATCGGCGTGACCTACGCAGAACCTGCGATCGGTACGCTGAAGATTGCGGGTGCCTTAGTCGATCCGGAAAAAGCTCCCCTGCTGTATTACGCGCTGATGGTGCAAACTGAAACTACCGTTTTGCTGGTGGGCTTTGGTGTGGGTCTGGCAGCGGTGATCGGCTCGATGCGCTTCCTGTACGGCTGGAGCCTGAAGCCACTGATTTACCTTTCGCTGATTCCTTGCACCATTCTGACTGCTATCTGCGCACTGAACCCAAACCTAACGTCGATCATCGGCTTAGCATGGGACTGCGGCGCGGTGACTACCGGCCCAGTAACAGTGCCGCTGGTACTCGCACTCGGTATTGGTATCGCGTCATCGGGTGGCAAGGGCGATAGCTCATTGTCCGGCTTCGGTATCGTGACTTTGGCGTCGCTGTTCCCGATCATCGCCGTGCTGTGCCTCGGCGTGTACTTCGGCTACACCGTCTCGCCAGAGGATATGAAAGCGGCCAACTCCGTTGTGTACGAAGCTGCGAAGAACGCTACCGGTGGTGAAGTATCGGCTTGGGACAAGATCTTGATGGGTCCGATCAAAGACGGCGTACAAGCGATTGTGCCGCTGGTGATCTTCCTGGCTTTCGTCTTGTTTGCCATCCTACGCAGCAAACTGCCTAATGCCTTCATCATCGTCTGGGGTCTGCTCCTGACAGTGGTCGGTATGTGCGTGTTCAACATCGGTCTGCTGTACGGTCTGTCGTCACTTGGCGACCAAGCCGGTAGCCTGATTCCAGGCGCATTCCAGGAAATCACGATTCCTGATCGTCTGCTGTCACCCGGCGAGAATGCTACTTACGGCAATCTGTACGGCCCGGTCTGGGGTTCCATCATTGCCCTCGTGTTTGCTTTCTTGCTCGGTTTCGGCGCAACCCTGGCTGAACCTGCGTTGAACGCCCTGGGCTTGACGGTGCAGAACATGACCAACGGCTCGTTCAAGAAATCGATGCTGATGTATGCGGTAGCCGGCGGTGTATCGGCTGGTATCACGCTCGGCGTGGCCAAGTTGATCTTCGACTTCAATCTGCTTTACATCCTGATTCCCGGCTACATCATCGGTCTGATCTTGACTGTGCTGTCCACTGAAGAATTCGTGAACATCGGTTGGGATTCTGCAGGTGTGACCACCGGTCCGGTGACAGTGCCTCTGGTGCTGGCGATGGGTCTCGGCTTGGGTGGCGCGGTGAAAGCGGTAGAAGGCTTCGGCATTCTGGCTGCTGCCTCGATCGCACCTATCGTCGCGGTGCTTGCCTTGGGCGTGTACGTCCAGTGGAAGGTCAAGCGCGAGATGAAGGCCGCAGAAGCCGAAGGCGCATAAGCCGACAGATCAACGAACAAGTATAGAAAAGGATATTCAAATGGCTAAGCGTAAAGTTACCAACCTGACCGAGGTTGCACTCATTACCTGCGTAGTGCAGAAAGGTCTGGCCGACACCATCAATAGCTCGCTGCTGGAAGTTGGCGTGCAAGGTTCTACGGTGCACATGGGTGTTGGCACCGGGGTGCGTGAGCGCCTCGGCATTCTGGGTGTGGCGGTCGACGTTGAGCGCGAGATCATCAGCGTGATGGTGCCGCAAGATCAGACTGACCGTATCTTCGAGCGTATGTTCTTGGCCGGTCGCCTCGATACACCAGGCATGGGTTACATCTATGTAACCCCTCTGATGCAGGCTGCGACCTACATCCCGCCTAGCCTGATGCAAGACTGATCAGGACGCCAGGAGATCACTATGAGCCAAAACGATAAAGTCGATATCCCGTATATCGATTACACGCGACTTATCACCTGCATTCTGTACGAAGGTGGTGGTAGCCGCGTTATGGAATTGCTGCACCATAAGGGCCTGAACGAGTGCCATATGTACTCGGTGCGGGGCAACCCGATTGGTCGCGCTTCATTGGCCGGCGGCCTACCAGAGATCCCGAAAACC
>JBIKUP010000280.1:0-3121 GCA_044347535.1 Burkholderiaceae bacterium | reverse complement strand
TCGGGTTTGACCTCGGCTGGTGCAGATTCCGCTTTTACAGTGCTTGAATCGACAGCAGGGGCGGGAACTGAAGGGGCGGCAGGATCGGTTGGCTTCGCTGTGGCGGCGGCTTCAGCCGCTTTTTGTTCTTCCAGCTTGGCGGTTGGCGGCTTGCCAACAACGGCGACCAGCGCATCCATCGCCCAAGTCGGCAGGTTGTCTTTCAGGATCGGCGAGGTAGCCAGCAGCGGCGAGGCTTTGTCTGCAAATAGCAGTAGCACCACGCCGAGCGAGACTGCCAGCATCAGGATTAGCGCGGCGATCCAGCGCATCAGCCGACTGAGCAGACCACGCTTTGGCGCAGCCTCAAGCGCTGGCTTAGCCGTCGTTGTGGCATCAAAGCTGGGCTCGGTTCGACGCTGACGTTCTGCCTCGGCCTGATCTTCTTGTTCCTGACGCTCTTTACGGGCAACCGCCAGCTGCGCTTCAAAGCGTGCTTGTGCCGAGCTAGTTTCAGCTGGTTTTTCTTTTTTTGGCTTGGGCGCGATTTTCATCTCGGCATAGCCGGTCGCGGCCAGAACTTTCTTGACCTCGACTTCGAAACCCATGGCGCGTGCCACATTCAGTAGTGCGTCACCCTCGGCGCGGGTCGGCGTCTCGACCGGCCAGCGAACCAGGCGTTGCCCGAAACTTTCGAGCGTGCGCTCATGCAGTTGCATGCCCAGTTTATCGACCAGCATGACCAGCGACACATTCGCGCCGGGGAAATCTTGTACTAGTCGCGCTAGCAACTGCAGATCACGCTGACTAATCGCTTTTGCATCATGCGCTAACAGCACGCGACGCGGGGCAGAGGAGTTCTCTGGATTGCGCGCATCTTCAATCGAGATGTCAGACAGAATCTGGTTGAAGCGTTCGAGTAATTGTTCGGTGTTCTGCGGCAGGAAAACCTCGACCTGCAGGCCAGGGGTTTTACGCAGCTTGGCAAGTACCAGTCGGCCGTAGTGGTCGAGCAGACCTTCGCTATCGGATGACAGCGCCAACGACTGGCTGTTCTCACGCACCGCGCGCATCACATAGTCGAAGCGACTACGGTCAGCGCTGCGCAGGAAAATCCCGTCGCTACTGACGATGTCGTTGCTGGGCTCGAGCTGCTGGTCGGTCACGTGACGGCCTCTTCAAGTTGTCCGTTCGAGTCGAATTGCATATTTTTCGGTACTTTCGGCTGCGGCCGCTGCAATGGCGGGGCACCCGGGCGGATACTCGCCAGGTTGAATACATAGGCGATTACCTGAGCAACGGCATAGTACAGGTCTTCCGGTACCGGCTGATCCAAGTCGGTCGTGAAATACAGCGCACGCGCCAGCGGTGGCGCGCGGAAAATCTCAATCCCATGCTTTTCGGCCTCGGCACGAATGCGTGCCGCGACTTCGTCAGTGCCTTTGGCTAGCAGAACCGGTGCGCTGTCGCCGTTCGGGTCGTAGGATAACGCGACGGCGAAGTGCTCCGGGTTGGTGATCACGACATCGGCGTCTTTGACATTGTCGATCATTCGGCGGTTAGACATTTCGCGCTGACGGCGGCGGATTTGCGCCTTGACCTCAGGACGACCTTCCATGTCCTTCATCTCGTCCTTGATATCTTGTATGGACATGCGCATGGATTTCATGAATTCCCAGCGCTGGAAGGGCACATCAATCGCCGCGATCAGAATCAGCGCGCAAGCCATGATCAGCGCTGATTTGGCCAAGAGCTCACCTGCTACTGCCATCGCGGGCTCGAAGGCCATTTTGCCGATGTTATTCAAGGTGCTGACGTTGTCGTACAGCACCCAGGTCACCACACCAGCCACCAATGCGAATTTCAGCAAGGCTTTAACGAGCTCAACCAATGCCTTGGTGCCAAACATCCGCTTCAAGCCATTTAAAGGGTTGAGTTTTGATCCTTTCGGTGCGATGGCTTTCGTTGAAAACAAAAAACCACCGGTTGCGCCGGAGGATGCAATTGCGATCGTAATCGTCAGCAGCATGAGCGGCGCGACCAGAATAAAAGATTCAAGCACCTCGTGCCCAAAAATCGCCGGCAACAGGTTTGGTGAGTGCACCAGCTTTCGATCAAAGTTGAAGCCAGAAACAAATGCCTCGGCCATTTTGTGGATCAGCGTATCACCGGTGAGGTAGAGCATGCCCAGCGCCGCAATCGTGACCGATGCAGCGGGTAGCTCGGTGGAGCGGGCAACTTGACCTTCCTCGCGCGCTTTTTCAAGCTTGCGCGAGGTGGGTTCTTCGGTCTTTTCTTGATCGCCAGACTGTGCCATGTTATTGCGTCAGTCCTACCAGATCTTTCGCATGGCTGAAGCCCTGCATCCATAACCACAGCATGCGGCCACCGATACTGTCGAGCGAAAGAATCAATACAAGAAAACCGGCAGCGATCGATGCCGGGAAGCCAACCGAGAAAATATTCAAACTGGGCGCGGCGCGCGTAACGATGCCGAGGCCAATGTTAATAAACAGCAGCGAGATCATTACCGGCAGGGCAATCAGTACGCCACCCAGAAACATCATGCCGCTCCAGGCAACGACTTTGCCGAATGCGACCTGTCCCAGAATTAGTTTGCCGATGGGTACGGTCTGAAAGCTATCAATCACCATCGACAGCATGATCACGTGACCGCCGAAGCCCAGAAAAATCAGGGTCGACATAATGACCAAGAACTGCGAGATCACAGGTACGTTACCAATGTTGGGGTCGACCATGCTGGCCATCGATAAACCCATCGAGCCGGCAATCGTTTGACCGGCGAGCGCAATAGCACCAACCACGACTTGTAGCATCAGCCCCATCATGGCGCCGATGAATAATTGGTTAACGATTTGAAGTAGGCCATTGGCACTGATCGGGTCAATCACGGGCCAGTCGACCAGTGGGTAGACCAGAAAGGTGATCGTCATCGCCAGCATGATGCGAATGCGGACGGTCAGTGCATCCAGCGAGAACAGCGGGGCCGCCATCAGTAGCGCAGAAATGCGCAGCATCGGCCACAAGAAAGTGTAGAAGCGTTCGACGATTTCCGCAGCTAGCAGTGTCATGACTATTCAGCCTTCTGCGTCGAAGGCATCGTCCTCAGGAAAACATTGCG
>JBIKUP010000279.1:0-3130 GCA_044347535.1 Burkholderiaceae bacterium | reverse complement strand
CGCACTGGAAGCTGCAGATGAGATTGGCATGGCAGTCATTGCCACCACGTTTACCTTGGTCGCAGTGTTTCTGCCAACGGCATTCATGGGCGGTGTGCCGGGCTTGTTCTTCAAACAGTTTGGTTGGACTGCAGCAGTGGCCGTGTTGTCGTCATTGGTGGTGGCGCGCTTGCTGACGCCGATGATGTCGGCCTACTTGCTTAAGCCAGCGAAGCATGTACAGCCAGAAGATGGCTGGATAATGCGTAACTACTTGCGCATCATGCGTTGGTGCCTGCGTTATCGGTGGGTGACAGCAATTGCCTCGGCGCTGTTTTTTGTGGCGTCATTGGCGCTTGTACCGTTGCTGCCAACCGGCTTCATACCGCCGGCTGATCGCGGGCAGACGCAGATCACGGTCGAGCTGCCGCCGGGCAGTACCTTAGCTGAAACCACTGCAGCGGCTGAGCAAGCAAGACTCGCCGCAATGAACGTCAAAGGTATCGAAAGTATCTTTAGCTCGATCGGTGGTGGATCCAGTGGCGATGCATTTGCACCGGGTGCCGCTGCCGAGGCACGGCGTGCTGTGCTGACGCTGAACGTGATTCATCGTGATAAGCGTACTGAGTCATTGCAGGAGCTTGAAAATCAGCTACGCGCCAGACTAGATGAAATCCCCGGTGCACGCTTCACGGTCGGCCCGCCGGATACTGGCGTCAAGATGCAGTTGGTATTGAAGAGTGATGACCCGGTTGCGCTGACGACAGCAGCGCGTATGGTCGAGCGTGAGTTACGAACGCTTGATGGCATTGGTAATGTGAATTCAAGCGCATCGTTGGTCAGACCAGAGATCATCGTTCGCCCTGATGCCGCGCGCGCTGCCGATCTAGGTGTGACCACATCGAGCATTGCAGAGACCGTGCGTGTAGCAACTGCTGGTGACTATGACGTCAATTTACCGAAATTGAATTTGTCGGAACGCCAGGTGCCGATTCGTGTGCAATTACCGAATGATGTGCGCGCTGATCTCGCAGCGATCGAGCGCCTCTCGGTACCGGGACGGCAGGGTCCGGTGATGCTGGGTACGGTTGCTAGTGTGAGTATTGACAGCGGCCCTGCCCAAATCGACAGACTGAACCGTAGCCGCAATGTCACCTTGGAAGTGGAGTTAGGTGGTCGCTCACTAGGTGAGTTGAATGAAGAAGCGCGCGCGCTGCCCAGCATGAAAAACCTGCCGCCCTCGGTCACCATTGCCGAGCTGGGTGATGCACAAGAAATGCAGGCGCTGTTCGAGAGCTTCGGTATCGCCATGCTGATTGGCGTTCTTTGCATCTATGGCGTGCTGGTGCTGCTATTCCACGACTTCATGCAGCCAATGACGATTCTCGCTGCGCTGCCGCTGTCAATCGGTGGTGCTTTCGTTGGTCTTCTGGTGACCCACAAGGCATTGTCGATGCCCTCAATGATCGGCTTGATCATGTTGATGGGTATCGTCACTAAGAACTCGATCCTACTGGTGGATTATGCGATTCTCGCGCGTCGTGCGGGCATGTCTCGCTTTGATGCGCTGGTCGACGCCTGTCACAAGCGAAGTCGCCCAATTCTGATGACGACCATTGCGATGGGGGCAGGTATGTTGCCGTTGGCGCTTGGCTTTGGAGCAGACCCGAGTTTTCGTTCGCCGATGGCGGTCACGGTGATCGGTGGTCTGATTACTTCAACCTTGTTATCACTGCTGGTGGTACCCGCGGTTTATACCTTCGTCGATGACGCACAAGGCCTGATGCGGAAATTCAGCCAAACCATTTTGCGTAAAGCGGATTAAGCGAGAGCATATCCAGTATGTTCTCGCGCAGCGATGCGTCGCGAATAATCAGCATCGTTGGCCAATCCGAGGTTGCTTCCATCCAGTACACTTCTTGTGTACCTAAAATGTAAACAACGCCTTCGCGCCGAATAGTGCCGTCGTAGAAGGCATAGGTGCGAGCGATCTCAAACTCGGTATCGATCAGCGATTTCACTAAATCGATGTAGGGATCCCGGACCTTTTGTCCGTCGTACAGCATGGCAAGTAGTGCTGATCGCAGTACGGACATGGGGTGGGCATTGAATAAATACCTATCCTTTATACACCTTTAACCATAATCGAGTATCGGGGAGCGCCCCGGACGCCAGGCTCACCAGCGGCGAGCAATCTTCACCGCTGTTGCTGAGCCAGAGCCAACGAGCGCGCACCAGCCGCGCAATATCCAGGAGGCGGGCGCTCCAGCTAATTCAGCCGCCTCATCGCGGTGGTGGCATTCATCGGCTTGGCAGCGTACTAGCAGTTCAAGCAGCCCCTCGGGTCCGCCATGCTGATTCAAGTAGTCGATTTGTTGTTGGTAGTGGTGATCGACAAAAGTTTCAACGGCGGCAATCGTGGCGTACACAGCGCGCGGGCCAAATAGCGCAGGCAATGCACCCGTCAGCCAGCCAGCGATACGCCAAGGGCCAAGCAGGCGGCTATGAAGCGGCGGCGGCAACCAAGCCTCAATCAGCCGTAAATGTTCTGACTCCGTCTCGCCATGACTCCGCGCGAATGCGATCAGCTCGGGATAGCCGCGTAGTCTCGCGACGGTCACAATACCGCGATAGATAAAAACAGCGCCGGTTTCTCCTGCGTGATCAGAGCGCAACTCTCGCAAGAGATGTAGCGGTAAGGTGGTTGCGATATTCCCTTTACCGTCGGTGGTACTTTGAAACGTATTCGTTGCTGGTTCGTTCGTAGGAAGGTTCGCTGTGACAGGCACTGGGCGTGACGTCTTCTCCAGATGGACGGCGATACGCTGCATAGCAGGGCGAACATGTAAAAATCCTTGGTAGGCCACCTCGAACAGGAAAGGCATGCCCGGTAGCTGGGCGATACGCGCTAGCCACCGCCAGCCTGGCAGGCGTCGCCACATAGCGATAAAGGCTGCTGCGCCATCCAAGCGGGAGCCATCGGCGCGTTCAACATGAAATCGCGCGAGCAGTTTGGCGCGATCATGGGCATAGGTGGGGCCAGCTAAGGCAGCGTCGCTAACGTCAACAAAACACAAGGCACTTTCCTGATGCTTTTCAGCGAGGCCTTTTACATGGGCGATCTCTCGGCGGCACAGGGGACACCCGCCAT
>JBIKUP010000278.1:0-3136 GCA_044347535.1 Burkholderiaceae bacterium | reverse complement strand
AGTGATCAGGCCGCGATCTTGCGCGCAGACATAGACTGTTGGTGTTGCAGGCAATCTGCCACGATCAAAAATGTCGCTGAACTCGCTCTGATAATCCGGCTGAAAAAAAACATTGTGGCGGTCTAGTTCGAAGCCATCAGTCTCGGCATGAACACTCCATGTCAGCGCTGACAAAGACCGCTTCGATCCCGGTGTCGGTGATGCGGCACGCTTTCCAACCTCACCCAACAAGCCTTGTCCTAATGCCGAGATATCACCATTGAATACCACGCTGTCGGCAGTGAGCTGTTCACCATTTTCCAGGCGTACATGACTCACCCGACCGCCCTGCATGCCAATCTCGGCGACGCGGCAGCCGTAGCGTGCAGTGACCCCAAGCCGCTCACCCAAACGCGCGAGTGACTGCGCCAGCGCATGCATACCACCCTGCACTGACCACACACCATCCAACTCCACTTGCGTTACTAGCATTAAGGTCGCAGGCGCGCGCCATGGCGACGAGCCGCAATAGGTTGCGTAGCGCGCGAACAGTTGCCGCAAGCGCTCATCATGAAAATGCTCGCGCAATGAATCCCACAAATTACTCATCGGTCCGAGTGATGCCAGTACCGCTAAACCGCGCAACCCAAGGTCGCCCATCATGCTGCGCAGCGTTGGCGATTGCGAGCGTATGAACGGTCCTTCGAGCGTGTCATAGACCGATCGTGCCTGCTGACAAAAACGCATGAAGCGCATGCCCTCGCTGGGGCCCGCCAGCCGCGCGATAGCATCGCGTGATTGCCCCGGATCGGCAAATAAATCCATGCGCTGATCCGGGCTCCAAGCATGACGCGCGAGTATCGGTAGCGCGCTTAACTGCAGCTCATCTTCCAGCGATGCACCGACCGAGCCATACACTTGCTCGAACACCCAGCGCATGGTGAATACCGTGGGGCCGCTATCGATAGCGCCACCATCCACCATCAGCTGACGCATCTTGCCGCCGGGTTGCTCAGCCGCTTCCAACAAGGTCACTTGCAAGCCGCGGTGTGCTAACTGCAAAGCCGACACTAATCCGGCAACGCCAGCGCCGATCACGACCACACGGTGTGCGCTCGGTGGACTAGCCATACCAGCGCCCGTTCCAGGTGCCGCGCATGGCCAGTGGCGCGAAGCGCACGAACATCGACTCAGAAAAAAATGTATGCCGCCACGCTGCGCGAATCGCTTCCTCATGCGCGCCGGTGCGAGCATAGGCATCCATTGCAGCGGCGTTTTGCCACAAGCTGAACGTCGCTTGGCGAAGCAGCGGTGCCTCGCCTAAACCAATCGCCAGCTCACAGCCCTCGGCAGTGGCAAGCCCCGATTGTGCGGCCGGTGCGTAGCGCCAGAATGCGGCCGCAGCGCTTGGCCGTATCGAGGCACGGGTCAATGCGGCAATCGGTGCATGCGATGGAATCGATGGCCCGGATTGCAGCGATACACCGTCCCATGAACCACGCGCGTTGGCGGTCTGCAAAGTGATGGTGAGGCACTCATCACTGCGTTGACGATAACGATCGAGTAATTCGGAGTGCGCTTCAAACTGTTCGGCGTGTTCGATGTCATCAAAAAAACAGAATACGCCTTGATACGAAGCACTTGGCGCGAGACCAAAGCCACCACCGCGACCACTACCGAGTGTTTTGATGAATTGCAGACCGGGGGCTTGATCAGGAAACCAGCGAGAGAAGGCGAGCCTGCCCCAGCTCCAGGGCCAGTAAGCAGGTCGCAGACGCGCTATAAGCAGTACAGCTGCGCCGCAGGGCGCGACGTCACCGCTATGGTTTAGGCGCGCACGCTCTGGATCAGCCGGCCCCTCATCCGCAGGATCGCTGCCGTTCCTGGCGATGAGATGGCCGGCGGACATAGGGCTAGCCGATAAGGCAGTTCACGTAAGGATCAGCTTCACTTGCCGGCCGGACCCGAAGCAAGCTCGGGATAGTCCTTCAGCATCGGGAAGCCGTACAAAGGTTTGTAGGCACCCTGGTGACAGGTTGCGCAACTCACCTTCGCGACATCACCACCCGGACCTTTACGCTCGACCGGGAATACTTCCGTCAAGGGCACCATGTACTCGTTGTTCACATCACGCGCCATACGAATCCCGTGATACGCGGTGACACGTTGTGGCGGGCTACCCTCCCAACTTTGGAAGGAGCGCGTGTTGTGGCAGTAGGTGCAATTAACGCCGAGCGAGGTCGACATGTGCGTCATTAGGCTGTAGGTCCACTCCGCTTGCTTGATCGAGTGCCGGTTACCCGAAGGTAGTGGCGTTGGGCCATTCACGCGAATCGGCTTGTCTTCTAGCAGGAAAGGCGTTAGCGCATCGGTGGGTAGTGATGACATATTCGCCAGCGGCGCAGGCGTATTCTGCCCTGCCAGATCACCGATGAAGTCAGCACGCTTGTCTTGCTCGAGCGGTGTGAACCATACATTGGTCGGTACTGGATTGCCGCGATGGCAGGTGTAGCAAGTAACACCGGTTTCAGCGACGTGATTCTTCCAGTTGCCGTTGATATGGCGTGTCATCTCGATCATCTTGCGTGCAACGATCTTGGTGTACTTGCTGTCTTCCGCGAAGTTCTGCACGTTATGACAGTAAGCACAACCCTCTTTCGGCGATACCCACGCGGTGATCTGCGTCATCAATCCGATGAATTGCCCTGCTGACAAATCACCTAGTACTTGCACGTTCTGGTACGAGGCTTTTGCACGTGGACCATCGGGCGACGCCGGTGGTGGCGCGGGCGGCACGGTATTCAGTGCATCTTGGGTATCGAGATGGCGCGGGTTGTAGACCTGCACCATACCGGTACCGCGGAAGCCGTGCTGTACGCTGTCCATCGGCGGTCGCTCGCAACCCGCGAGCAGCGCGCAGCCTAAGGCCAGCAGCGCGGCGATTGTCGGGATTCGTGAGGTCATGGCTTGGCTCCCTGCAGAGTGGCGGGGTCGACAATGTCACCCCAGACATGCGGATACGGTGGTGCGAAGCCATGCTTGATGGCCCATAGATACCAGTTATCAACGGCTGTACCGGTGAGCAGGATGCCGATGCCGCCAGTCAGCGGACACAGCACTGCGAACCACCAAGCCCAACGGTGAATCGATTCCATCG
>JBIKUP010000277.1:0-3138 GCA_044347535.1 Burkholderiaceae bacterium | reverse complement strand
TTGAAGGTGCATGCCTGTAAATCCAACAAACCCATAGGAAGCGAAGAATGAGACCCATTGCAGATAAGACGAGCGATTTCGATACAAAAGCCCTGTCTTCTCACGAGAAGAAAATTCAGAAACGAGTTGTGTCATTTATGAAGATAGTAGAAGGATTGGCATTTTCTCAGACAGGAAAATTAACAATCTTGAAGTTCTTACTGGATAAAACGACTGTGGTTTTATCCGAAACTAAGGCTGCAAATAAATTCAATGACAAATTCCATCACTTCACTGATGAACTCGATCTCGCGGTCAGAAAATCAAAAAAAGAAGAAAACCAGCAAGAATTTCTTGAATTGCTACAAGACAGGTTAGCCCGTGATGGGCTTGGAAAGCATTACAAGGAATATGTAGCCATGAAGGGCTCCGGCGTGAGCACCGCGCAACTCATTGAATGGATCAGCGAGAAGCAGAACGCGGTCAATCCGCCCAAGGTGAAGCAGCGCAGCCACTCCCAACCAGCCATGTTCATATCAGCCCCGACACCGGCTCAAGCGGCTCCGATCACAACAGCCGCCCCGGTTGCAAACTTGCCCAGCAGCGCACCCGTTTTCATAGCGCTCCCTCAAGTGGTCCAACCGGCTATGCAGCCGTTTTACCCAAATATGGTCCAACAACCAGTCGCGTATCCCGCCGTCCAGTACCCTTTCGCTACGCCCGCTCCGCAACAGCCCTTTGCTTATCCTGCTACTCAGCACCCCGGCGCCTACCCGGCAACGCCACCGAGCATGGGTTATCAGCAAGCTTTCCCTGCCACTGCAATGACAAATCAACCGCAGGTTCAACCCGCAGCAAATTCGCAACCCCAGCCACAGGGTTCATCATTGATAGGCCTGACTACCGTACAAGCTGCATTCGCTGCTGGAGGTACGCTGGACACTGAGAAACAAGAAGCGCGGGACAAGGTACTTCAAAACTTTGATGGAGCGAAATTCAATCGCAAAGGCACCATCACGCTACTGAAGTATCTGGTGAATTCAGAGCTCCCGACCTACAGTGAAAAACCGGAAGTGAAGCGATTCAACGATAAGCTGGGTAACTTTATTAATTCGTATGAAAAAATACGGGTCAGCCTAGCCGAGCAACGAAATACTCGATGGGCTTTTGAATGCGTCACTCTTATCGCACAAAAATCTCTTGATCCGGCCGAATTGGTGACGCTAATGGACAAACTCATTTCGGAAGATCGTGAATCGATTGCGAAATGGTTGAATACACTTTACTAAAATCAACCACTGCTGCCGGCAGCCTCAATTTGGATACAGGCACTTCCTTAAAACTAGCTTGAAATATCCGCACCCCGAGCGCTTGCGCTGCGGGGTGATTTTCTTGGCTGGACGCCAAACTTTCAAAAGAACCGACAACCGACCTTGCCCAGCACGCCAAAGTCCGCTTCCACAACATCCCCCGGCTTTACCGTCACCGGCACCCGGCAAGTCCCGGTGGTGACCACCTGACCCGGCTCACAACTGATACCCAGTGCCGATAGCTCGTTCACTAGCCAAGCCAGCGCAACACGCGGATCACCTAATACATTTCTACCAAAACCAGATTCAACAGTCTCGCCATTCAAATCAACTGCAACGGCTTGGTTCACATAATCAAAATCTTGCCAGTCATCCGCGCGCGGGCCCAGCACAAACATATTCGCGCACGCGTTGTCAGCGATCAGCTGCGCCTCGCCTGCTTGAACAAAATCGTTGTAACGTGAATCGGGCACTTCGATCGACGGATGAACACACGCGACAGCCTGCAGTACTTCATTCACTGCATACGGTCGTGTTAGCGGCGGCAATGTACGTGCAAAACGAAACGCAAACTCAATCTCTGCCACCCGCATCAGGTTGTTATCCAAGGTCACACTGGCGCCATCGCGCAGCACGCGATCAGTAAACAAGCGTCCTGCAAGTGGACCTTTGACGGCGATATGGCGCTGACCTTCAATACTGGTAGCCGCGATTTTCCAGCCGAATAAAGCATGCTGCTGTTTATCTCCGATCGACTGTTGTACCGCGTAGCCCTCGGCACGTGAGCTCGGGCGATAGCTTTGCGGCAGCCCATCGCAGCGTGTACGCTGCTGCCACAGCGTCAGCAAAGCATCAGCAGCCTGATCGATTTTTTCAGCGGTGCTCATCCGCAGTCTCCATATGAGTGGTAGATGAGTCCGGCATTGGCATACGACGCACCATCAGCAGCGCTAACAAACTAATGATCGCCATACCCGACAAGTAATAGCCCACGTAGGGCAGACCGTAGTTAGTGGCCAACCATGTCGCGATGTAAGGTGCGCCTGAAGCGCCAAGAATACCGGCGAGGTTAAAGGTCAGCGAAGCGCCGGTATAGCGCACCTCGACAGGAAACAAACTCGACATCAAAGCGCCGAGCGGGCCGAAACTCGCACCCATCAGCGCCATGCCGATCGATAGCGCAATCACGGTTGAAACACTACCGGCTTGCAGCATAGGGCCAAGCAACAGCCCCAGTATCACGATACCAATCGTGCCAATCAGTAAGCCAGCAGTACGGCCGCGACGATCCGTGAAACGCGCTGACAGCGGAATACAAATCGCGAAAAACACCGTCGCAATCAATTGCAGTACCAAAAACTCCTGCCGCGCATAGCCAAGCGAGCGTGTGGCCCAACTCAAGGTAAATACCGTCATCAGATAGAACAGCACGAACTGTCCCATGCCCGTCAGGCTGCCCAATACCAAAGCACGTGGGTAGCGAGTCACCACCTCAAATATCGGCACCCTAACGCGCTCATGTCGTGCCAACACCGCGCGAAACTCGGGCGTTTCAGAGATATTCAATCGCACATACAAACCAACTAAAACCAACAAAGCGCTCGCCACAAACGGAATACGCCAGCCCCATTCGAGAAAATCTGCTTCAGGCAACTGCGTTGTCAGCAGCAGAAACACCGAGCCTGATAAAAAGAAACCAATCGGGCCACCCAGCTGCGGAAACATGCCGTACCAAGCATGACGCCCGGGCGGTGCATTTTCGGTGGACAGCAAGATAGCACCGCCCCACTCACCGCCCAGGCCCAAACCCTGCCCAAAACGCAGCACCGCCAACATGATCGGTGCCGCA
>JBIKUP010000276.1:0-3142 GCA_044347535.1 Burkholderiaceae bacterium | reverse complement strand
CCCGAAGTGTCATACACGTATACCGGTGGGTTTTTTTCTGCGCCAAACGATGCGGGGGTATCAGACTGACTGACCTCGCGCATAGGCACCTGCATATCGGCGCGCGAGCCGGTCACGTAAATCTTGCGCGAGTTGGGTAGCGGTTGAATCGCGGCTTCATCTACCGTGGCGGTAGCAGCGAGGAATTGCGGGTTAGCGGCGTTCATGGGCTTCCTTTACTCAGTTCAGCGCAGGAAGCGGGAGGAAGGGGTAGCACCCGAACATCGCTTCCCTACGCTGGCATTATCCAGATCAGGTTCGAGGGTATCTCTCACCCGGCGGGAGAGCCGGGACCCCTAGCGTTTGCGGCCACGAAAATGGCGCGCGACCTGATTATAGCGGGTACGACCGCTTCGATCATGCGCTTGAGCACGGGCGAGCCGCACCAATAACTAATTGCGACTCTGCCAATGTGTGTTGAGCCATCGACAACAGTGCCTCGACTTATAATCGCGGGTTAATCAACCCTACCGTCGCCCCTCACATCATGGAACTGGCCAAGGCTTACGAACCCGCAGATATCGAACACTACTGGCGCACCGAGTGGGAGCAGCGCGGCTACTTCACCGCCACGCTCGACGAAGCCAAACCCTCATTTGCGATTCAGCTGCCACCACCGAATGTGACTGGCACGCTGCACATGGGTCATGCATTTAACCAGACCATCATGGACGGTCTGACACGCTACTACCGCATGCGTGGTCATAACACCGCGTGGATACCCGGCACCGATCATGCAGGCATCGCGACGCAAATCGTGGTCGAGCGACAACTCGATACACAAAAAATCTCGCGCCATGATCTCGGTCGCGAAAAATTTCTGGAAAAAGTCTGGCAGTGGAAAGAACACTCCGGCTCCACCATCACAGGTCAAATGCGCCGTATGGGCGCCTCGACAGACTGGAGCCGCGAATACTTCACGATGGACGACAAAATGTCGAAGGCCGTCACCGAAGTATTCGTGCGACTGTTTGAACAAGGCCTGATTTACCGTGGCAAGCGCTTGGTGAACTGGGACCCAGTGCTCGGCACCGCCGTCTCTGATCTGGAAGTGGTATCAGAGGAAGAAGACGGCAGCATGTGGCATATCCGCTACCCATTGGTCGACGGCTCGGGCCATCTGACAGTGGCGACCACGCGGCCAGAGACACTACTCGGTGACGTGGCCGTGGCGGTTGACCCAACCGATGAGCGTTACATGCACCTAGTGGGTAAGTTGTTGAAGCTGCCGCTGACCGATCGTGAAATTCCCATCATTGCTGACAGCTATGTCGATAAGGAATTTGGTACTGGCTGCGTGAAGATCACACCAGCGCATGACTTCAATGACTATGCCGTTGGCCAGCGGCATGCCATGCCACAGATCTCGATCTTCACACTTGAAGCAAAGATCAACGAAAACGCGCCCGAGAAATATCGCGGCATGGATCGCTTCGAAGCGCGTAAGCAGATCGTTGCTGATCTGGATGCGCTCGGCTTGCTGGACTCCGTCAAGCCCCACAAGCTAATGGTGCCGCGTGGCGATCGTACCGGCGTGGTGATTGAACCCATGCTGACTGATCAGTGGTTTGTGGCGATGAGTAAGCCAGCACCTGAAGGTACGCACTTCCCCGGCAAGTCGATTGCTGAGGTGGCGCTGGAGAAGGTGTCGAAGGGTGACATCAAATTCGTCCCTGAAAACTGGACGACTACTTATAACCAGTGGCTGAATAACATTCAGGACTGGTGTATTTCACGTCAGCTATGGTGGGGTCATCAAATTCCGGCGTGGTACGACGAGTCGGGCAATATCTATGTCGCGCGCGATGAATCTGATGCAAAAGTACAGGCGCTGAAAGCAGGTCATGGCGGTACGCTCAGACGTGATGCGGACGTACTCGACACCTGGTTCTCTTCCGCCTTAGTGCCGTTCTCATCGCTCGGCTGGCCAGAAGAGACCCCGGACCACAAGCTCTTCCTGCCATCATCCGTGCTGGTGACAGGCTTTGACATCATCTTCTTCTGGGTAGCGCGAATGGTGATGATGACCTGCCACTTCACCGGCAGGGTACCGTTCGAGACGGTGTACGTACATGGCCTGGTGCGTGATGCGCATGGCCAGAAGATGTCTAAGTCCAAAGGCAATACGCTCGACCCTATCGATCTGATTGACGGCATCGACATCGACACGCTGGTGGGTAAGCGCACCACCGGCCTGATGAACCCGAAGCAAGCCGCCACGATTGAAAAGGCAACGCGCAAAGAATTCCCGAATGGGATTGCGGCCTATGGCACTGATGCCTTGCGCTTTACGATGGCAAGCTATGCATCGCTTGGCCGCAATATCAACTTTGATCTTAGCCGCTGCGAGGGCTACCGCAATTTCTGCAACAAGCTATGGAATGCGACGCGCTTTGTGTTGATGAACACCGAAGGCAAGGATTGCGGCCTGGAAGAACACAGCGCAGAAGCTTGTGCCACTGGCAGTTACTTGGATTTCTCGCAGGCTGACCGCTGGATTGTGTCGCTGCTACAGCGCACTGAAGCCGAGGTTGAAAAAGGCTTTGCTGAATACCGCTTCGACAATATCGCGTCGGCCATCTATAAGTTTATTTGGGATGAGTACTGCGATTGGTATCTCGAAGTTGCCAAGGTGCAGATTCAAACCGGCACTGAGGCACAGCAGCGCGCAACCCGACGAACGCTACTGCGCGTACTCGAGACGGTGCTGCGTTTGGCGCATCCGATTACGCCCTTCATCACCGAGCAGTTGTGGCAAACCGTAGCACCACTATCGGGCCGCAAGCTGAACCCGAGCGGTGATTCGATTATGGTGCAGGCCTATCCTGAGCCCAATCTTAAAAAGCTCGACGAAAAAGCCGAAGGCTGGATGGATGCCTTGAAGTCACTGACGGATGCCTGCCGTAACTTGCGCGGCGAGATGCAGCTATCACCGGCACAAAAAGTACCCTTGATTCTTGAAGGGGCTGACATTGCCAACCTGGAAAGCTTCGCGCCTTATCTGCAAGCGCTGTGTAAACTCTCCGAAGTTCAGATCGTGTCTGAGTTACCTGCGTCACCGGCACCGGTGTCGGTGGTCGGTACCACCCGGCTGATGCTGAAG
>JBIKUP010000010.1:0-11909 GCA_044347535.1 Burkholderiaceae bacterium | reverse complement strand
GGATGCTGGAAATGTTCAAGAAAAAACAGCCCAAGGCGCAGAACAAGGAAGGGGCGTAATTCCATGAGCATGAATCTTGTCACTCTGCTGTATTTGATTGCCTCGATCTGTTTCATCCAGGCGCTGAAGGGTTTGTCGCATCCGGCTACAGCAAGACGCGGCAACGCGTTTGGTATGACCGGTATGGCGATTGCCGCGTTAACGACCGTGGCCCTGATCATGAAGCTGCAAGCCGAGGCGACTGCGCCTGGTAGTGGCTTTAGCTTGCTGCTTGGCGGTTTGGTGATTGGCGGCGGGATTGGTGCCGTACTCGCCAAGCGAGTCGAAATGACCAAGATGCCCGAGCTGGTCGCCGCGATGCACTCGCTCATCGGTATGGCGGCAGTGTGTATCGCCGTCGCGGCAGTCTCCGAGCCGAAGGCTTTCGGTATTGTTGCCAGCGCTACTGATCCTATCCCGTTCGGTAACCGTCTTGAGCTGTTTATCGGCACGTTTGTCGGCGCAATTACGTTCTCAGGTTCGGTTATTGCATTCGGCAAGCTTGCAGGCAACTTCAAGTTCCGACTGTTTCAGGGTGCGCCGGTGGTGTTTCCTGGGCAGCACCTGATCAACCTGCTGATGGCGGTAGTGATGGTCGGTGCAGGTCTGATGTTCGTCGTCGCTGACGGTGCCGAGCCTGCTTGGGTGCCATTCCTGGTGATGACGGCCATTGCCTTCGTGCTCGGTGTGATGATCATCATCCCGATCGGCGGTGCAGACATGCCCGTGGTGGTGTCGATGTTGAACAGCTACTCTGGCTGGGCAGCAGCAGGTATCGGTTTCTCACTCAATAACTCGATGCTGATTATCGCGGGTTCATTGGTGGGCTCGTCTGGTGCGATTCTGTCGTACATCATGTGCAAGGCAATGAATCGATCGTTCTTCAGCGTGATTCTTGGGGGCTTCGGCGGCGAAGCATCAGCAGTTGGCCCTGGCGGTCAGCAACAACGCAATGTGAAAGCGGGCTCGGCTGATGATGCAGCCTTCATCATGACCCATGCCGAGACAGTGATTATTGTTCCGGGTTATGGCTTGGCAGTGGCGCGCGCACAGCATGCGCTGAAAGAGCTGACCGATCAGCTGACCGACAAGGGTGTGACGGTGAAATACGCGATCCACCCGGTGGCAGGACGTATGCCCGGCCATATGAACGTGTTGCTGGCTGAGGCTGAAGTGCCCTACGACCAGGTATTCGAGATGGAAGACATCAACAGCGAATTCGGTCAGGCCGATGTGGTGTTGGTGCTGGGGGCGAATGACGTGGTGAACCCCGCCGCTAAAGACCCTAATTCGCCGATCGCGGGCATGCCGATTCTCGAGGCGTACAAGGCAAAGACCATTATTGTGAACAAGCGTTCGATGGCGTCAGGCTACGCTGGTCTAGACAATGAGTTGTTCTATCTGGACAAGACCATGATGGTGTTTGGCGATGCGAAGAAGGTGATCGAAGATATGGTGAAGGCGATTTAAGTTTCCATCGCTGATAAAAAACGGGCGCTACCAAGCGCCCGTTTTTTTTTGAACCTGAGGATGGTGGTTGGCTACACATATCGCGTCTACCAACCCAACCCCTGCAGGAGATTGCCCCTTGTCCTCATCTACCGCTAGTGAACCCAGGAATTACCCCTCATCCCAGCTTTCAAATTTCCCCCAGTTGTCCCATCTGCCAAGCGCTTCACCTATCTCGCCCACTTCGAAAACACAGTCCTTGCTCTCGCCCGGTAGTTTTCCTGCCAGTGAGTCGCCAGTGGTCGCTTCGCCGATATTAAAACCGCCGGTGATGACGCCGGGAGAAGTGCCGTCCACAACACTAGGCCATGCATTTGAGCTAACGATATTTAGTACTCAAGAAGATGCATGCATTCATAGCGAACCAAAAGTGAAGGCAACAGAGTTGGTTTGTTCGCCAATGGAAAAGCTTTTTCAGAAGATTAAGCAAAACGATCGAATCTTCATACAGAAACTGCCGTCCGATCGCTTGGAGCAGACCGAGCAAGGGTTTTTTATTGATCAAGCTAGTTCATCGGCGCTCGGTGGGTTTACTCCGTTGACGCTTGCTCTGACCTTAGGTCATTTGGATTTAGCAGTCGACTTGCTACTACTGGGGGCTTCTACTGATGTGGCTGATGCAATACGTCGGCCGCTGAGTATTGTCGCCAGCGATTCAATGGCGAAGATGATCATCAAGTTTATGGCATTGGAGACAAATAAAGCCAAATCACACGGCACCAAATCGAACCAGCATGGGGAGTATCAGAAGCTTCTGACCCAAATTGATCATGTAAGCGGTTATACCTTACTGACTTGGGCAATTAAGCATCGCCATCCGAAATTAGTGGAAAAACTTATCAATGTCGGTGCAGATTTCCGTGTTCATAACCGGTTTGGCAGGGCAGCATTTGAGGAGGCATGCGCTTTCGGGTGTATAGAGACTTTATCAGTACTGCTTGACGCATGGCCCGAAGTCGTTCTTGAAAAACATCGAAAATATCTGATCGCCGGTATTGAAAGTGCCATCATGGCTAACCGTCGTATGGTGGTCGCCGAGCTGTTATCTTTTTTTCGCGCCGAGTTTCGCTACCTCTATAAGTCAACATCTACTTTTCCCAGCTACGACAAGGAGCCCAAAGTACCACCCAACCCGGTGGCCGAAGAGGAGGCCTTGCGCTTATTCCTTGGCGCTAAGCCTCATCGTGAAACCTCGGCTGCTCATCTGATGAAGCAGGCCAGCAATACCCTTTTACTCACAGCGGATGAAAGTCGATTATTGCAATTGAATAAGATGGTAGCGCTTGCACAGAAGCAGTCTTTGCCGAAAATTGTCGAGATCATTCATGCGCACGCGATTATCTCCGATGACGATACATATTCAGACAGCTCGTCAGTCTGAATCTGCTACCACCGGTTAGGCTTGTAGAGCGGCTTGCTTGGTAGCGCTAGCGCCAGCCGTACATCATCTGCTCGGCAAGTGCGCGCTTGGCCGGTGGTAGAAAGTCGAGAACGCCGAGAGATAAACCAAGGAGTCGTTGCGATGCGGCTCGATCAGATCCACTCGCGAACAGACGTGCCATCAGATCGGTGATGCGTACGGTGATAGTGCGGTCACTACGACGCTGGCGCTCAAACGCTGCCAGCGTTGTTGCTGACTGCTCGCGCGCTAGCATCGCAGCCAGTGTCGCGGCATCGCGCAGTCCCAGATTAAGCCCTTGTCCTGCGACCGGATGCAGTGTCTGCGCCGCATTGCCAATCGCGATACAGCGCGCCTGCACTGTAGGATTAGCATTTAACCCAAGGGGATAGTGGTGACGCACACTAAGCTTGGTGAATTTTCCGACGCGCTGTCCAAACATAATCTGCAGTTCTCGCAGAAAATCCGTGTCGCTCATCACTAGTAGTCGCTCAGCGCTCTCGGGGCTGACGCACCAGACCATCGAGTAGGCACCGGCTTGCGGCAAAAGTGCCAGCGGACCCTCTGAGGTGAAGCGTTCGAACGCTACCCCCGGCGGCGGCGCATCGGCATGAACGGTAGCGGTAATTGCAAGCTGTGCATAGTCACGCTGATGAGTTTTAGTAGCCTGCTCGCTGAATACACCCCCCTCTGCCTGTACTGCGATAGAGGCAGACAGTGTGCTGCCGTCAGATAAGTCCAGCACAACATGATCGTTCAGTGTTTGCATTTTCAGCGCTGTTATTGGCCGCAGTAACTGTAATCCAGCTGGCAATCGTGTATCGAGCGCTTGTACTAAGTCGCCGTAACGGCAGACATACCCGAGTGCGGGCAGGCCGTAATCTTCGCTATGAATCAGCGTTCGTCCAAAGCTACCGCGCCGAGAGACATGAATTTGTGTGATAGATGTTGCTGCTTTAGGCCATGCCATGACCTGTGACAGCAATTCACGACTACCGTAGGACAGCGCAATTGATCGCGGGTCAGCGCTGGCTTGCTCTGAGGCTTTCGCATCAATCAGCGCGACCTTACCGGGATCGACACCACGCAGCACTAACATGGCCGCTAGCGACAAACCAATAGGCCCGCCACCAATGATTGCAATATCGACAGCCGCGTTCATCGTCAGCCGCGCATCAGCGCTTCAATGTCGACGACGCTTTTCGGTGCCTTGTTCGTCAAGATGTGGCATCCGTCAGGTGTGACGAGTGCATCGTCTTCGATACGAATGCCGATGTTCCAAAACGCCTCGGGCACGCCTTCCGCCGGACGAACATAAATGCCTGGCTCAATGGTCAGAACCATACCCGGCACCAGAGTACGTGATGGTTTTTCAGTAGCAGATACAGCGGGGTCTCGATAGTCGCCGACATCATGCACATCCATGCCCAGCCAGTGGCCGGTACGATGCATATAAAACTGTCGGTAACTGTCATTCGCGATTACGTCATCCAGCGTGCCGACCCTATCTTTATTGAGTAGCCCGGTATCCAGCATGCCTTGCGCCAGTACACGAACAGCCGCCTCGTGGCCGTCAATGAAGCGCTTGCCGGGGGCGGTGGCCATGATCGCTGCGCTTTGTGCTTGCAGCACAAGTTCGTAGAGTATTTTTTGCGGGCCACTGAATTTTCCGTTAGCCGGAAAAGTTCGTGTGATGTCGGATGCATAGCTGTCCAGTTCGCAGCCAGCATCAATCAGCACTAAGTCACCATCGCGCAACTCGGCATCGCCAGCGCGATAGTGAAGTACGCAGGCGTTGGCACCGGTCGCAACGATTGAGCCGTAGGCAGGAAACTGAGAACCATTTCGACGAAATTCGTGCAGTAGCTCGGCTTCGAGATGGTATTCGCGCAGCCCCGGTTTTGCACACCGCATGGCGCGCGCGTGCGCCTCGGCGGCGATATCTGCAGCGCGCTGCATGGTTGCGATCTCGTACTCATCTTTCACTAGCCGCATTTCATTCAAGATGGCGCGAATATCAAAGGCAGCACCTGGCGCGCTGACGCCAGCGCGTACCTGCGCACGCACCGCATTCAACCAACGCTGAATTTGTTCATCCAGTTTTGCCTGACTACCGAGCGCATAAAACAGCGCGGGTGCATTTGCCATTAGCTTGGGTAGCTCAGCATCGATGCTGTCTATGCTGAAGCAAGTATCAAAGCCAAACGCTTCTTTCGCACCTACCGGCCCATAGCGATAGCCATCCCAGATCTCTCGTTCTTCGTTCTTGTCGCGACAGAAAAGGATAGACTGATTTTGAGCTCCCGCGATGAGTACCAAGGTCGCCTCAGGCTCAGGGAATCCGGTGAGATAGTAGAAGTAGCTATCGTGACGGTAGGGGTAGTCGGCATCCGCATTACGCATCACTTCGGGTGCGGTTGGGATGATCGCCAACCCACCGCCTTGGGCGTGCATTTTTTCGAGCAGCGCAGCGCGCCGATGGGCAAAGCTAGAAACAGTCATGATCCTGCTTTCAATGGGGCGTTCAATTGTTCGAGCCGTTCTATCGTGCCGACGTCGGTCCAGTCACCACGGTAAACCTCGCCCCCGATTTTGCCCTTGTCAGCAAATTCCCGCAGAATAGGCGCAAGTTTGGCGCTTTCACCCGCCGTGACAGTGTCAAACAGTTCGGGACGATAGACGCCAATTCCCGAGAAGGTATAGCGTGGCTCACCGTGATTGGTGATAGAGAAATTCGCCAAGGCAAAATCGCCCTCCGGATGATGCGCAGGATTCTTCACCAGATAGAGCCACGCCAAGTCGCGCTCGCCCACTGAGTAAGGCTTGCCCCACGGATCGCTTTCTTCGAGTACGTCTTTCACCTGGCTGAAATCAAAGTGCGGGCAATAAATATCCCCAGCAATCGCAACGAATGGTGAGTCGCCGAGTAGATGGCGAGCTTTGGCGATGCCCCCCGCAGTTTCCAAGGCGCTTCCCTCGGCGGAGTACAGCAGTTTTGCACCGTATCGACCACCGTCACCCAGCGTCTCTTCGATCATATGACCAAGGTGCGCGTGATTAATCACGATTTCGGTTAGGCCTGCACGTACCAAGTTCAGGATATGCCACACAATCAGCTGCCGGCCACGTACCGTCAGCAAGGGCTTGGGGCAGGTGTCGGTCAGTGGCCGCATGCGTTCACCACGGCCTGCGGCGAAGATCATGGCCTTCATATCAGAAGGTGTAGCCAGTGCCTGTCTGCTTTTCGTCCAGCGTATCAAGCAGTCGTATCAACGGTGAGAACTCCTTGTAGCGATAAGCAGTTTTGCGGACATATTGCATGACCAGCGGCATATCATTGAGGTAGCCATCCTTGCCATCGCGATGATAGAGACGCGCAAATATCCCGAGTACTTTCAGGTGGCGCTGCAGTCCCATGAACTCGAAGTCGCGGTAAAACATGTCAATGTCAGGTGCGATAGGAAGTCCAGCACGGCGTGCGTGTTCCCAGTAACGGACCGCCCAGTCGAGCACTATTTCTTCATCCCACTCGATATAGGCGTCGCGTAACAGAGATACCAAATCGTAGGTAATGGGTCCATATACCGCGTCTTGAAAATCCAAGATACCCGGGTTACCAGTTTGCAGCACCATCAGGTTACGTGAGTGATAGTCGCGATGTACGAACACTTGGGCTTGCGCGAGATTATTGGCGAGTAGCGTATCAAACACACTATTGAGATCTGAGCGCTGCTTATCGTCGAGCACGGCATTCCGATGCTTACTCAAATACCAGTCGGGGAACAGCATTAGTTCCCGGTGCAGTAGCTCGCGATCATACTCAGGGAGCTGTCCGGGCGCACTATGCACTTGAAGTTGTACCAGCGCCTCGATCGCATCCAGATAGAGCTTATGTGCTGTGTCTGGGTTTAGCTGCTTGAGATAGGTGGTGCTGCCTAGATCCGACAGCAGCAGGAAGCCTTGTTCAATATCGCTTGCCAGAATGGTCGGTACGGTCACCCCGGTCGCGGCAAACAGCGCCGCAACATGAACGAAGGGCCGAACATCTTCTTGTGGTGGCGGCGCGTCCATCGCGATCAGCGTGCCGCCATCGGCAACATCGACCCGGAAATAGCGCCGAAAGCTTGCATCCGATGAGGCCGGGCGCAGGGTGGCCGGCAAAGTTTTGGGTGCTTCAAGTTTGGCAAGCCAGTCGGTTAGTCGCGACAGCCGGATATCGTCGTTTGCGGGGGTGCTCATGGGGGAGAGATCGGGAAAGACAGCCGCTCAAGGAGCTCGGGCAGCCAACGAGTTCCCCTATAATAATGGATTCGCCACGCGCCGGCGGCGCTTACGACCGAATAAAAATTCTTGATGACCCGGCGATCACCTTACACGTTCCTTCAGTCAGTCGAGCAGGCTGCGCTGCTCTGGTTTTTTGGCCTCGTGGCAGTCACGCCCGCTGGCTTTGCCCAGCAGACTTGGTTGGCCGACAAATTAGTGCAGGATGAAGCGCCAACGGTCATCGAGAGTGAGCAAATTTCTGGCCGGCCCGATCGGGAGCTGCGCCTGCAGCGGCAGGTTGAAGTCACGCGAGGTCAGACAGTCATCAACTCCGATCAGGCGTATTACGACATCGTTGATGACCGAGTAGAAGCGAATGGCGATGTCCGGGTATTGCGCGCCGGTGACCGCTTCAATGGAAACTCGCTCAAGCTGAAGCTTGATACCGGTATCGGTTACATGGATAGCATTGTTTACCGCCTACTTAAGCGGAATGCCCAAGGCCATGCCGAGCGTATCGATTTCGAATCCGAGGACGTAGCAACTATCTCCAATGGTGTTTACACCACCTGTAACGGACCCGACCCCGACTGGTACCTGAAAGCCAGCAAGCTGACCCTGGATGATGGCGCAGGTATCGGGCGTGCCCGTAATGCTGTGCTGATATTCAAAGGTGTGCCGGTGGCCGGTACGCCAAGCATTTCATTTCCACTCGGCGAGAGCAGAAAATCAGGTTTTCTGGCACCTACTTTTGCGACTTCGACCACGACAGGCTTTCAGCTGACGACGCCGTATTACTTGGATATTGGCCCAAACCGCGATTTGACGCTCTTTCCGCGCTATATGTCGACGCGTGGTTTGATGTTGGGTGCAGACGCTCGTTATCTTGAGCGCCAATATGCAGGTGAGACGCGTTTTGAGTTCATGAACGATTCTGACTATGGGAACCAGCTGCGTTATGCGATAAGTACGCGTCATAACCATAATGTCTCCCCTGGGCTTGGGCTCGCGCTGGACTACAACACCGTCTCCGACAATAACTACGCACGCGATTTTCCGCTTAGTCATGTATTCGATCGACCCGGGGTCAACCGTCGACTATTACCGCAGACCGCCACCATGTCCTATAGCCCTGGTGGTCCTTGGAGTGGCACCTTGCAGCTTTCGGATTTTCAAGTGCTACAGGATCCCGCCGCACCCATTGGCGTGCCTTACGCGCGTTTGCCACAAGTCAATCTGAACTATTCTGAATTTAGCGATACCGGCTTTAGCCTGATGGTTGGGTCGCAATACACTAATTTTTCGCACCCGACTGCGGTTCAAGGCGATCGATTAGTTGTAAATCCGCGCTTGAGCTACAACTATCTTCGAACCCCAGGATATTTCTTGATTCCGAGTGTCTCTGCGCATGGCACTCTGTATAACTTGAATCAGATCGATAGCTCTGCCGCGAGCGCGATGACCGCGCCTAGCCGGTTGGTGCCCAGCCTGTCACTGGATTCCGGATTGATATTTGAGCGAGATGCCAGCTTTTTCGGTCGAACGGCAACCCAGACCTTGGAGCCCCGCGCTTACTATACGTACACCCCGTATGTTGCGCAGAACGGTGGTCTGTACCCTAATTTTGATACCACCATTGCAGATATCAGTTATGGCATGGTGTTTCGTGAGAATCGCTTCATCGGTAATGATCGCATTGGCGATGCAAATCAGCTGACCTTGGCAATGACCTCGCGTTACCTTGAAACCGATGGCGCTGAGCGTTTGCGTATGGCGATTGCGCAGCGATTTAATTTTGAGCAACAACGTGTCGGCCTTGGAAAGGATCTGGCATCTAGCTCAGGCGAAAAATCAGATGTCCTGCTACTTGCGACCGGACGGGTTAACCGAGAAACCCGGCTGGATGCAAACTTTCAGTACAACCAGGAGCGTGGTGAAATAAATCGGCTGAATGTGGGCGTCTACTGGCAGCCAGAGCCCCTTAAGTTGCTCAATGTTCAATACCGCAAGGATTCTCGTAACTTGGCAAATATCCCCAACACCAAGTATGAGCTGATCGATGTTTCTGGGCAGTGGCCGATCGCAGATCGCTGGTATGGTGTCGGCAGAGTTAACTACTTGATCGACGAGAACCGAGTCGGTCAATCCTTGTATGGCGTCGAGCATCAGGCAGATTGCTGGATTTTCCGCTTGGTGAGCCAGCGGGTTCCAACGGCTGCGGGCGTGGTGAACAATACGACCTTTGTGCAGTTGGAGTTCAATGGCCTATCGTCGCTAGGGACCAATCCGATGCGCGCACTTCGTTTGAATATTCCAGGTTACCAGTCATTTGGGCCGGCAACTACACCCGCACAATAGAGTCTGATCCGTGATGATGACGTATCTTCCGAGCTTAAAGATCTTCCAACAGAAACCTATGACTATTTTGATTCATTCGACTGCCCGGTATCGTCTGTGGACTCGACACTTCATCGCTATCTTGATGCTGATGATCGTATCCGCTGGCCATACCCAAGATAAAGCTGTGCGTTCGGCGCGTCAGCCGGTGCTGGTCGACGCTATTGTTGCGGTGGTCAATACCGACGTGATTACGATGAAAGAACTGAATGATCGAATCCAGATCATTGAGCAGCGTATGCGTCGGCAAAATATGCAAGTGCCACCGCGTGATTTACTTCAGAAGCAGTTGTTGGAGCGTCTGATCGTCAACCGGGCGCAGATGCAACTGGCGCGGGACTTGGGTGTTCGTGTCGACAACACGATGCTTGATCGCGCAGTAGCCCGGATTGCTGAGCAAAATGGTATTGACGTACAAGCGTTGCGCGATCAACTCGAGCGCGATGGTGTCTCTTTCGCTCGCTTCCGGGAGGAGATTCGCGAGGAGATCACGCTACAACGTCTGCGCGAGCGCGAGGTCGATAACAAGTTACAGATCACCGAGTCCGAAATTGACAGCTTCTTGGCTTCTTCAACGGCGCGCAGCGCTGATGCGCAACAAGAGATCAATATCGCGCAAATCCTCGTGCGCGTACCTGAGAACGCCTCTGCGCAGCAGATTGCCGATCGCAAGAAGCGTGCCGAACAAGCCATAGAACAACTCAAGTCCGGTGGAGAGTTTGCAAAAGTCGCCGCCAGTTTTTCTGATGCGGGTGATGCCCTAACCGGCGGCGAGCTCGGTTGGCGCAGTCCGGCCCGTCTGCCTCAGCTATTCGTCGAGGCCGTAGACAAGCTTGCTGATGGCGAGATTGCACCACTGGTGCGTAGTGCCAATGGTTTTCATGTCTTAAAGTTGGTCGGTCGGCGTAACGTTGGCGGCGCAAAGGCTGGAGTGCCTAGTGTTGTGCAGCAAACCAGAGCGCGACACATTCTGATTAAGGTGAGTCAAATTGTTTCAGCGGCTGAAGCGCGCCGTAAGATGGTTGAGTTGAAGTCGCGACTGGATAACGGCGCCGCGAAGTTCGAAGAATTGGCGCGGCTTTACTCAAATGATGGCTCTGCCAGTAAGGGCGGTGATCTTGGCTGGATCTATCCCGGTGACACGGTACCGGAGTTCGAGCGGGCCATGAATGCACTCAAGCCGGGCGAGGTCAGCCAACCTGTCGAATCACCTTTCGGCTATCACCTGATCGAGGTACTTGAGCGTAAGACGCAAGAGTTATCCCGCGAGCGTCAGCGTTTAGCTGCACGTCAGGCATTACGCGAGCAGAAACTCGAAGAAGCCTATGAGGATTGGCTGCGGCAATTACGCGATCGTGCGTACGTCGAATACCGCATGGATGATGCGGCGCGCTAATCAAGACATCGGGCAATGAACCGACCACGCATCGCGATCACTTGTGGCGAGCCCGCGGGGATCGGCCCGGAGATCGCCTTGCGTGCGGCGCTTGAAGTCGGCGATGCTGATTGCTTGTTAATCGGTGATGCTTCGCAAATCAAAGCACTAGCAACTCTGATCGCGCCGGCGAGAGTTTTGCGAATGGTTCATTCTGCAGCTGAACTGGCAACCCATCAAAACACGCTTTGCGTCCTTGACGCTCCCTTGGCAACTGCGCCCAAGCCAGGTCAGCTGGATGCGCGCAATGGCCTTGCGGTACTGAAGATGCTCGATATGGCGATCGATGCCGCGTTAGCGGAAGAAGTCGATGCCATCGTCACTGCTCCGGTTCAGAAGCGAACCATCAATGACGCAGGCCATGCATTCACTGGCCACACCGAGTATCTGGCCGAACGCACAGGCACCGATCAGGTGGTGATGATGCTCGCCGGTGATACCGACGACGGCGTGCTACGCGTGGCCCTGGCCACCACCCACTTGGCGCTGGCAGATGTACCAGCCGCAATTACAAGCGACAGTCTGATGACGACACTGACGATCATTCATGATGATCTTGTGCGACGGTTTGGTATTCCTGATCCGCGGATTCTTGTCACCGGGCTTAACCCACACGCTGGCGAGGGCGGTTATCTGGGTCGTGAGGAAATTGAACAGATCACACCCGCGATCACGCGCGCACAAAATCTAGGGTGGCAGGTCAGCGGACCCTACCCAGCAGACACATTATTTCAGCCAAGATATCTGAGCGATGCGGATTGTGTACTGGCGATGTACCACGACCAAGGTTTGCCAGTATTGAAGCATGCGACCTTTGGTCATGGCGTCAATATCACCCTGGGCTTGCCGATTATTCGTACCTCGGTT
>JBIKUP010000275.1:0-3174 GCA_044347535.1 Burkholderiaceae bacterium | reverse complement strand
TAATGACTTCGGTACGCCAGCGGCTTTCTTCGGCGCGCAGCTTTCACAGGAAGGCGTACCCGCCGCAGGATCGCAACCGTAGACACACTGTTCGACCGCGCGCATTTTGGGGAGAAGTGCCGCCAAAGCGCGCACTGCAGTAGATTTACCGGTGCCGCGGTCGCCAAGGACCAATACACCACCGATGCCGGGGTCGACAGCTGCGGTCAGCATCGCCGCTTTCATTTCGTCTTGCCCGACGATTGCAGAAAATGGAAAGACTGCCATGGTGATCACTCCTTAAGACTCTTTATTGTTATCTCATCGAATCCAACGCCGGCGTAGATCAATCAGGTGTGTCAGACCCGCTGCCAGCAACAACAACATCACGGTGTACCAAGGCAGGCCGAGCATCGCGCAACGCACCGATACCATCAGGCACAGTCCGGGTAACAGCATCCAAGTCAATGCCGACGGTGGCAATCCCTGCTGCTTACGGCGCCAAATCAAGGTCAGTACTGCCCACTCCACCAGCGTCGCAGCAATCACGAAATCGATCAGCAGCGTGCCGGAAAATTCTGCCTGCATGGACGCCTTCCTCGAGCAATTTGGCGGCCGCTCCACCGTTTGGCAGGCGCAGCGAGGCCATTAAATTGTAATTTACACCTTTCATGTCAACTTAGATAGACATTTTTCGGCGCGCGGTAGGCGGCCAAAAGTTAAACGCGGCCGGATTCCAACCTACGCGTCCTGCGCGGTTGGAGGGCTTAACGAACGGTGAGCGAAATCGGTCACGAGAACTTGATAGAGGAAGTGCCATATTGATAACATGATCCGCTTATGAATAGCTGATCATGGCAATCGGCTTGAAGCGCCCCCGGTCTAGATCGCGACTTTGCAAGCCAAGTTTCAAACATGAGTGACCGCAGCACACCGTCCATGCCGGACACCAGTGATTACACCGCCTTCCACACGGACATCGTTACACTGGTTGAGGCTGCCCGCCGAGCTGCTTTACGCAGCGTCAATGCGGCAATGTCGGCGACCTATTGGGCAATTGGACAGCGCATCGTCACCTATGAGCAAGGTGGGCAGACACGTGCCGAATACGGTGAGGCATTGATCGAACGTCTCTCCATTGACCTATCAGCCCGATTTGGCCGCGGCTTCAGCAAACAGAATTTGTGGCAGATGCGCGCCTTCCACCTTGGCTGGCCAGCCGACAAATTCTTGAAATCGCGGTCGGGAAAATCGTTAGTCTCCCCGATTCTCCAGATGCCATCTGGAGAATCTCCACCGTCGGGAACAACGCGCTCACAGGAGCCATTGCTTGATCTATCGGCGTTGGCACAAGCATTCCCGTTACCCTGGTCAGCCTATGTGCGCCTGCTCTCGGTTAAGAACCTGCAGGCCCGCGCCTTCTACGAAACTGAGACGCTGCGCTGTGGGTGGACTATTTCCCAACTAAATCGTCAGATAGCCAGCCAGTTCTTCGAGCGGACTGCGCTGTCCACCGATAAGGCTACAATGCTTGAGAAGGGCGCGACGCCCGAACCTCGGGACGCACTGACGCCTGAACAGGCCATCAAAGACCCCTTCGTACTGGAGTTTCTCGACCTTAAGGACGACTACTCGGAATCCGAACTCGAAAGCGCCTTAATCGAGCGCCTCACCGACTTCCTTTTGGAGCTAGGCGACGATTTCGCCTTTGTCGGCCGCCAACGACGACTGCGCATCGACGACAACTGGTTCCGCGTCGACCTTCTATTTTTCCATCGTCGCCTTAGTTGCCTGCTGATCATCGATCTCAAGGTAGGCAAGTTTGGCTATGCCGATGCCGGCCAGATGCACCTCTACCTCAACTATGCGCGGCACCACTGGATGAAGCCCGGGGAAAACCCGCCCGTTGGGCTCATCCTATGTGCTGAAAAAGGCGCAGCAGAAGCCCACTATGCGCTGGAAGGCTTGCCGAATAAGGTTCTGGCAGCGGAATATCAGACGGTTCTACCGGATGAAAAAATGATAGCGGACGAGCTTGATAAGACCCGACGCGAATTAGAAGCGAAGAAGATGTTACAAAACGATGGGATGGACTGCGCCCAATCAGGCTCGAGCTAGATCGGCGGTCGACGCAATTTCTAAGGTTCCGAAACCCTACCTATGCCCGGACGCGCATTCCCCATTTCCACAACCAGCCCGTCGGTATCGGCATCACCATGAATAAATGCTCGAGGACTGCAAGGCTCAGCAGTACCGCAACCAGGCATAAGCTCGTTGCAGCAAACCCGGCTTCTGGCTGTACAGCGACTTCCATCCATAACGGTGCGGCAACCGCAATTGAAGCGATCAGTGACACCGGCATTAACCAGTTAAATGCGCGGCGCGAAAAATAGCTTTGCAAGTACGCGAGATGGGCCGGCAAAAAGTTTTCTGACAAATTGCGTACACCGAGGAAAAGATTCAGCTTCGCCGACAGACGCATGGTCCATAGCACTAAATAGGTCCACCAGCCCGTCTGATTCGGCTGATCCCAACTTGCTGCCAGCACCAGTAGCGCGAGCACCACCAAGGCCAACTCATGGTGAAGGATTGCTTCGGTCGCATGACGAGCGCGCTGCCAGCCACGACTATCTGAAGGACATTCACTACGACGCGCACCGGTTACGTACCCCAGCAAAAACGCAATTTCCTGCCAGCCCCAAACCAAGACTGCGCAAGTAAAGGCACAGTAAGCGGAGCCCACCGAAGTGTGCGCAGCGGAGATATGAAGACCAACGATCGCAAAGCCCAGTACCATCGTTGCGCCCAGCATCACCGGCGCAAAATGTCGGCGCGACAACCGCCCTAGCCACAGAATCGACCCAGTGGAAAACCACCAGACGAATAATGTGAATAAAACGGGAAGCAGGTACTGGGACATGATGTGGTCTTACCCTCGCCTACCAACTCGGTTGCATAAGGGTCTCGGACGGTAGTTCATTCGAGATCACCGGAATAAAGAACATACGCGCAAATATGGCAACGCCCGCCACACTCCACCAAGCGCGCTTGACCAGGCCAAACAAGCCTCCCGCTGCTTTACCCTCATCGACCCGTTGCGAGCAATAGAACAGGCGATCAAGGTTTGCATGGAATGCGGGGTGATCGAGATCGAGCGTGATCGGGAATACCTGCTTGGTAATCTCATTAGTGATA
>JBIKUP010000273.1:0-3181 GCA_044347535.1 Burkholderiaceae bacterium | reverse complement strand
CGTGCGGGCGAAGATTTTGCGACGGACGTTGCGCGGCTGCGCGACGATGTCGAGCGATTGAGCAAACGCGTCGAGCAGATTGAGCGACTCGCACGTACTGACGCAGGTGCCGCATGATCGCGCGTGTGCTTCGCGTAGTGAAGATTCTCAATGTTGTCTTGCGCTTTGGTCTGGACGAGATTGTGCTGTCCAGCGCGCGCCGACCGATTCCGTTGCGGCTAATGGCAATCGTGTTTTTTTGGCGCGATCTCTCGGCAGCGCGCGGTGTGCGTCTTCGGCGTGCGTTGGAAGAGTTGGGCCCAATTTTTGTGAAGTTTGGTCAGCTGCTATCAACGCGACGCGATTTAATGCCACCCGATATTGCTGATGAACTCGCACTGCTACAGGATCGTGTGCCGCCGTTCGCTTCTGACTTGGCGGTAGCCGAGATCACGCGTGCGCTTGGCTCACCACCGGATCAGCTATTCGGCAGCTTTCAGCGCGAGCCGGTGGCATCCGCCTCGGTGGCGCAGGTACATTTCGCGACATTGAAAGACGGTACCGAAGTCGCGGTCAAGGTGCTGCGTCCGGGTATTCTGCGAGCGATCGAAAGTGATATCGCACTGATGCGCATCATCGCTACCTGGGTGCATCGTTGGTCGGAAGATGGTCGTCGTTTGCGGCCGCGCGAGGTCGTTGCAGAGTTTGATAAGTACCTGCATGACGAGCTCGACTTGATGCGAGAAGCTGCCAACGGTAGCCAGTTGCGGCGCAACTTTGAGCAGTCAGCGCTCTTGCTGGTGCCGCAGATGTATTGGGATTATTGTGCCGAGTCGGTCATCGTGATGCAGCGCATGCACGGCATTCCGATTTCACAAATCGACAAGCTGCGTGAGGCGGGTGTCGATTTGCAAAAACTATCGCGTGATGGCGTCGAAATCTTTTTTACGCAGGTATTTCGTCACGGGTTTTTCCATGCCGACATGCACCCTGGGAATATTTTGGTATCGACGGATCCAGCCACTTTTGGTCGATATATCGCACTTGATTTCGGCATCGTCGGCACGCTGACCGATTTTGACAAAGATTATCTCTCGCAGAATTTTCTGGCATTTTTCCGGCGCGACTATCGACGCGTAGCGCAGGCGCATATTGAATCTGGCTGGGCGCCGCCAGAAACGCGCGTCGATGAGTTGGAAGCAGCAGTGCGCGCCTGTTGCGAGCCTATCTTCAACAAACCCTTGGCCGAGATATCGTTCGGACAAGTATTGCTGCGTTTATTTCAGACTTCGCGTCGCTTCAATATCGAAGTCCAGCCGCAGCTGGTGCTATTGCAAAAAACCCTGCTCAATATTGAAGGCCTTGGGCGACAACTGGATCCGAATCTAGACTTGTGGCAGACCGCCAAGCCTATCCTCGAGCAATGGGTGAAAGAGCAGATTGGCTGGCGTGGTTTTCTTGACAAGATCAAGGCCGAAGCTCCCCACTATGCGCAGATCCTGCCGACGTTGCCACGCTTGCTACAACAGAGCTTGTCGTCCCGCGCTGAGCCACAGCCTGACCATAGCGGCTTGCTCAAGCGCCTCATTGCAGAGCAACGACGCACCAATCTGCTGCTTGGTGTGATCGTCTACTTCGGCGGCGGCCTGCTTGCCGGCATTTTGCTGGTGCAGCTTTTGATTCGCTTGCACGGTGGCGACTAAGAGTTTCAATCTAGGCATTAGCGGAATGCCTGCGCCTGACTGCCAAACAGCGATTTAATCCGATTCGCACCAAGCGCTCAGTTTGCTGAGCGTGACCCGCTCCAGAAAAATCGTGCACCCCGAAGAAATCACGCGGCTATAATCGCCCCAAAATTTTTTATGGCGATGAATTTGCCCCGCCGGGAGCCCAAATGAATACTCTGCTGGCATTTGTACTGGTCTACTTGCTGATCTCCATCAGCATTGGGCTATATGCTGCAACTCGTGTGAAGAATGCGACCGACTACGCAGTCGCCGGTCGCTCTTTGCCAATGCCTGTTGTGATTGCGACCGTATTTGCGACCTGGTTCGGCTCTGAGACCGTGCTCGGTATCCCCGCTCGTTTTGCCGAGCAAGGTTTGAGCGGTACGGTAGAAGACCCGTTTGGTGCGTCCTTGTGCCTGATTTTTGTGGGATTGTTCTTCGCGCGCAAACTCTACCGCATGAACCTGCTGACCATCGGTGACTATTACAAGCAACGCTACAACCGCACGGTAGAAGTCATCGTCTCTTTGTGCATCGTCGCTTCTTACTTGGGCTGGGTATCGGCACAAATTACCGCAATGGGCTTGGTGTTCAGCGTGCTGACTGGCGGCGCTATCTCGATGGCCTACGGCATGGTGCTGGGCGCAGCGATTGTGCTGCTCTATACCTTGTTTGGCGGCATGTGGTCGGTGGCGCTGACGGATGCTTTCCAGATGCTGCTGATTGTGGCCGGTATGTTATTCATTGGCTGGGTGATTGCCGATGCGGCCGGCGGTGTTGGCACAGTGATTAGCCATGCCTCGGAAGCAGGCAAGCTTCGCTTTTTGCCAGAAATGACGTTGCCGAGCATGCTTGCGTTTATTGGTGCGGGGGTGACCATTATGTTCGGCTCGATTCCGCAGCAGGATGTGTTTCAGCGTGTGATGTCGGCGCGTAACGAGAGCATCGCGGCATCCGGTGCCGTGATCGGCGGCTCGATGTATTTCATCATCGCTTTCATCCCGATGTTCTTGGTGTATGCCTCGCAGCTGATCGATCCGCAGTTGTTCGCGTCACTGCTAGAAGAAGATTCGCAGCTGATTCTGCCGACACTGATTCTGCGCGACACCCCACTGATTGCGCAGATTATGTTCTTCGGTGCGCTACTGTCAGCCATCATGTCAACCGCCAGCGGCACGCTGCTGGCGCCGAGTGTGACGCTGACCGAGAACATCATTCGCGAGATGCGTCCGATGAATGACCAGCAGTTGCTACTCACCACACGAATCGTCGTGTTTTGTTTCACGATTATCGTGACCACTTTTGCGCTGCTGTCCCAAGGTATGCCGATTTACGAGATGGTCGGTAATTCCTACAAAGTACCCTTGGTTGGTGCCTTTATTCCGCTGGTGATGGGTTTGTACTGGAAACGGTCTACCACGCAAGGGGCCTTGGTATCGGTGATCGGTGGCTTGTCGTCGTGGGTACTGATGGAA
>JBIKUP010000272.1:0-3190 GCA_044347535.1 Burkholderiaceae bacterium | reverse complement strand
ACATCGCCAAGTTAAATCCCTTGCCCGTGCTTTCAACGCCCATGCTGGTGATTCACGGTGCGGCAGATGCGGTGAATCCGGTAGCGACATCAGAAGGTAAAGAGGCTTTCTTCTCTGGTCGCTACCAGCGCGTGGTCCTTGAGGGGGTGGGGCATTTCCCGCAGCGCGAGGCGCCAACGCAAGTCGCAGAAGCGTTGATTGATTTTTTTGGAAAAACGTCGTCGAAATAAATACACGCAGCATCATCCTCGAATCAACGACTCATAATCCTGACCGCCGTAATAGATGCCAAGAATGTGAACGTCGTCGTCGATGATGGCATAGGCGATGACCACTCGGCCACGGTGATGTGTGGTGCGTAGCCCGGGTCGTACATCGTCGCGTCGGACGCCTCGCTCTGGAAAGTTTGCCGAGCTTTCGCAGGTGATGACGATCGCTTCTGTGTAATCGAGAGCAGTTTGTGGAGAGCCTGCGGCTGCGATGTAACGATAAAGTGCGGCGAGCTGGGCCTCGCTCTCCGGTGAAAACAAGACGCGATACGTCTTACTCACTGTTCGTCTTTGATTACCTTATTGTGCTCGGCGGCGAGTCGCTCGCGAATCGTGGTGGGGGTTACGCTATGCGCTGGGTTGGCAAGCGTAGCGTCAAGAGTGGTGGCGACACTTTGCGCTAACCAGGCCTCGATAGCACGGTCGCGAGCCAGAAGGGCCCGAATGCCATCGCGAATCACCTCGCTTTCGCTGGCATAGGTACCTGCAGCGACCTTTTCCTTGAGAATGTTTGCCATATCGATGGGCAGGGTGATGCTGAGCTGTTGGGTTGATCGCATGGCGGTCTCGCGGGTCAGTAGGATTAAATCCTATGCTCGTTTACGGGTACCGTCAAGGCTGGCGAGGATGAATCCTAATGGCTACAAATAATGCATGAACTAGCACGACGGCGCTCCTGAAACGCTTGGAGCCGGGGGTGTAAACTGCGCGGCCACGCCAACCGGTAACTTCGGCGCACGAGGCGCGCCTGAAAATCACAGCAAGACAATCACAGCAAGACAATCAGGAGCCTAGCCTTGCCCAAATTCGCCGCAAATTTGTCGATGCTTTTTACTGAAGTCCCATTTACCGAGCGTTTCAAGCGCGCGGCGCAGGCGGGATTTTCATTCGTCGAGTGCCAGTTTCCGTATGAGCTACCTGCCGAGCAGAACAAGTCACTGCTCGACGAGCACGGCTTGACGATGGTGCTGCATAACCTTCCTGCCGGTGACTGGGTAGCGGGTGATCGTGGGATTGCTTGCGATCCTGCGCGCGTCGATGAGTTTCATGCGGGTGTAGTGCAAGCGATCAGCTATGCCACGACCTTGGGCGTGAAAAAAATCAATTGCCTCGCAGGGAAGTTACCCGATGGCGTTAGCGAGCAGAAGGCGCGTCAAACGCTTATTGAAAATCTTCGCCATGCGTCGACCGCATTGGCGCGCCATGAAATTCAATTGCTGATCGAGCCGATTAATCGGTTTGATATTCCGGGATTTTTCCTCGACAGTACCGCCAAAGCGCTGTCGGTGATTGAAGAGCTGGGTGATCACCGAGTGCTGCTACAGTACGACGTCTACCATGCGCAGCGTATGGAGGGTGAACTCGCTGGCACCCTGCAAAATAATCTCTCCCGCATCGGTCATATCCAAATCGCCGATAATCCGGGGCGGCACGAGCCTGGGACGGGTGAGATTAACTTTCCCTTTTTGTTCGCTTTAATTGACCAAATCGGCTACCAGGGTGTGATTGGTGCGGAGTACAAACCCGCGGGCACGACCGAGGCGGGTTTGGGCTGGATGCACGCGCTGGTGAGGACGTGAATAGCGAAGCTGAAGTAAACACAAAAACGACTGCTGGAGACTTTGCATGAAACTCGGATTCATCGGCTTGGGCATTATGGGCGCGCCCATGGCGCATCACCTGCTCAAAGCAGGTAACACGCTGTATACCCACACCCGTAGCCAGACTGCGGACGAGTTGTTAAACGATGGCGCGCAGCCTTGTACTAACGCGGCTGAAGTGGCGCAGAAAGCCGACATCATTTTCACGATGTTGCCCGATACGCCGGATGTCGAAAAAGTATTGTTCGGTGAGCATGGAGTTGCGACCTCGCTCACCCAAGGCAAAATCGTGGTCGACATGAGTTCGATCTCGCCGATCGCGACCAAGGCATTCGCGCAAAAGATTAACGCGCTCGGCTGCGACTATCTCGATGCACCCGTATCCGGCGGCCAAGTCGGCGCCAAGAATGCCGCGTTGACGATTATGGTGGGCGGTAACGCATCGACCTTCGAGAAGGTCAAGCCTTTGTTCGAGCTAATGGGCAAGAACATCACGCTGGTGGGTGCCAATGGTGACGGTCAAACGGCGAAGGTCGCGAATCAGATTATCGTTGCGCTGAATATTGAAGCGGTGGCCGAGGCGCTTTTATTTGCGGCGCGTAATGGCGCGGACCCCGCCAAAGTACGTGAGGCGCTGATGGGTGGCTTCGCAGCGTCAAGAATTCTGGAAGTCCACGGCGAGCGTATGATCAAGCGCACGTTTGATCCTGGCTTCCGTATCGAGCTGCACCAAAAAGATTTGAATTTGGCGCTAAGTGCCGCGCGCGAACTGGGTATGTCATTGCCGCACACTGCGAGCGCACAGCAGTTGTTTTCATCTTGCGTGGCGCAGGGCGGTAAAGCCTGGGATCACTCAGCGATGGTAAAAGCCTTGGAACATATGGCGAATTTTGATTTGACGGAGACACCATGAGCGCTGCAGCCACGCTGCTAAGAAGCATGTTTGATGCGGCGGTTGCGTCCGCACAGCCGGCACTGTGCGTGCCACCCTACCTGCCGACCCCGGAGATGCTCGGTAAAGGCCGCTTGTTCGTGATTGGCGCTGGCAAGGCTTCGGCCGCCATGGCGCAAGCGGTCGAGCAGGCTTGGCAGGGTCCCTTGTCTGGCTTTGTCATCACACGCTACGGCTATGGCGTGCCGTGCGAGCGAATCGAGATTGTCGAGGCAGCGCATCCGGTGCCGGATGAGGCGGGGCTAAACGCGGCGCGCCGCATGATGTCGTTCGTCAGTGATCTGCGCGAGGACGACATTGTGCTGTGTCTGATCTCGGGAGGCGGCTCGGCGCTAATGCCACTGCCTATCGAGGGTCTGACGCTGGAG
>JBIKUP010000271.1:0-3191 GCA_044347535.1 Burkholderiaceae bacterium | reverse complement strand
GTCAAACGCACCGCCGAGCGCCCGCTTACCTCAGGTCAGATCGCCGCATGGGAAGCAGTTGCCGTCGCCGTGGTATTCGCGCTGATTTCATTTGCGCTGATTCTTCCGCTAAATACACTCACGCAGCAGTTATCCGTGTTGGCAGTAATCGTAGCCGGCACCTATCCTTACTTCAAACGCTTCTTCGCCCTGCCACAAGCTTATCTGGGTATTGCATTCGGCTTTGGCATTCCGATGGCATATGCAGCGGTGCAAGGAGCGGTGCCGTTAGAAGCATGGGTGCTACTGATCGCGAATGTATGTTGGGCACTGGCCTATGACACTGAATACGCTATGGTCGACCGTGACGATGATTTATTGATCGGTATCCGCACGTCGGCTATCACTTTCGGACGCTTCGATGTACTCGCCGTCATGCTGTGCTACGGCGCTCATTTGCTGCTCATTGCGTTGGTCGGTGCCAGCTACCATCTGGGCGCCCTGTTTTACCTCGGGCTTTTTATTGCGACAGCGATTGCTGCGTATCACTACCTTCTGATACGTGAGCGAGATCGTTTACGTTGCTTCGCAGCCTTTCGTCATAACAACTGGCTGGGTGCTGCCGTATTCATCGGGATTGTTTTCGGCTAACTAGCTTTAACGCTGATCTGCCGTATTGATACAACAGAAGTTAATGAGAATGTCGTTTCTGCTTGAAGGTAGGACCCACGGCGACACATAATCGCGCGCCGCCAACATCTCTTGTTGGCATACGTCCTTCAAGCGCGCCACCTCATGGATATCTCCGAGTTACTGACCTTCACAGTCAGAAACAATGCTTCTGATCTGCATCTGTCAGCCGGACTACCGCCGATGATTCGTGTGCACGGTGATGTGCGGCGTATTAACTTGCCGCCGATGTCGCATAAAGACGTTCACGCCATGATCTACGAGGTGATGAATGATGGTCTGCGCAAGCGTTACGAGGCGAGCCTTGAGGTTGATTTTTCTTTCGAGTTACCTGGCTTGGCAAGATTTCGAGTCAATGCGTTCAACCAAGATCGTGGTGCGGCGGCTGTCATGCGCACGATTCCCTCGACCATCCTCAGCCTTGAGCAACTCGGTGCCCCAAAAATCTTTGCTGAGCTAGCGCTAAAACCACGTGGCCTGGTGCTCGTTACCGGACCAACCGGCTCGGGCAAGTCGACCACGCTGGCGGCGATGGTCAATCACATTAATGAGAATGAGTACGCCCACATTCTGACGATCGAAGACCCGATCGAGTTTGTACATGAATCGAAAAAAGGTCTGATCAACCAGCGCGAGGTCGGACCCCATACGCTGTCATTTTCAGCAGCACTACGCTCGGCACTACGTGAAGACCCGGATGTCGTCTTGGTGGGTGAATTGCGCGATCTGGAGACTATCCGCCTGGCGCTAACCGCAGCCGAAACAGGGCATTTAGTGTTTGGCACCTTGCATACGGTATCTGCCGCTAAAACCATTGACCGGATTATTGATGTGTTTCCCGGCGAGGAAAAAGAAATGGTTCGCGCGATGCTGTCTGAATCGTTGCAAGCCGTGATCTCGCAGACCTTACTCAAAACCCGTGACGGCAATGGGCGCGTTGCTGCGCACGAGATCATGCTCGGTACACCAGCCATCCGTAATTTGATTCGTGAGGCCAAGGTGGCACAGATGTATTCCGCCATTCAGACCGGAGCATCGCTCGGCATGCAAACGCTGGATGCGAGTTTGCAAGATTTGCTGAGACGGCATCGCATATCGACTGCGACTGCGCGCTCTGCTGCAAAAATGCCAGAAAATTTTCTGGATTGATGATGAACACCCATCAGGCATGGCAAAGCGTACAGCAGCTACTGACAGTGATGCGTCAGCGAGGCGGCTCGGATATGTTCATCACGGCCGGATTTTCGCCAGCGATCAAGCTCGACGGCAAAATGAGTCAGATATCGCAGCAGGTCATTTCGGCTGAGTTAAGTCGCGCATTGGTGCTCTCCACCATGAATGAGCGACAGCGTGAAGAATTTCTTGGCACCAACGAGTGTAATTTCGCGATCAGTATTGAGGGTATTGGCCGCTTTCGGGTGTCTGCCTTTGTTCAGCAGGGTAAAACCGGCATGGTGGTACGCACGATCACCACCGAGATTCCAGACATTGACGCGCTTGGCGTGCCAGCACAACTTAAAGACATCGTGATGCAAAAACGTGGTCTGGTTGTCATGGTCGGCGCCACGGGTTCAGGCAAGTCAACCACCTTAGCTGCGATGATTGGCCATCGTAACTTGCATAGTCATGGTCATATCATCACGATCGAAGACCCAGTTGAATTTGTGCACCCACACCGTAATTGCATCGTGACACAGCGCGAGGTAGGCACTGATACCGCCGACTGGCATACCGCACTCAAAAACACGCTACGCCAAGCACCGGACGTTATCTTGATCGGTGAGATTCGTGACCGTGAAACTATGGATCATGCCATAGCGTTTGCCGAAACTGGCCATCTCTGCCTCGCCACTCTGCACGCCAACAATAGTAATCAAGCCCTCGATCGCATCATTAATTTTTTTCCGGAGGAGCGTCGAGCACAACTGTTGATGGATTTATCGCTCAACCTACGCGCGCTCATCTCGCAACGCCTAGTTCCATTGAAATCAGGGTCTGGACGCTGCGCGGCAGTAGAAATCATGCTCAACTCGCCGCTGATTTCGGATTTGATCTGCAAAGGTCATATCCATGAAATCAAGGAAGCCATGAAAAAATCGCGTGAGCTCGGCATGCAAACGTTCGACCAGGCGCTATTTGATTTGATCCAGGCCGACCGGATCAGTATCGACCAAGCGCTCAGGCATGCGGACTCAATGAATGACCTTCGGCTTGCCATCAAACTACATGGCTATCCTACTGGGGCGAGCAAGGCTAGTCACGGTAGTCTTGAAATTCTTTAAGGACCTTAACAAGTCACTTAAGATTTCCCAAACTCTTCCCCTAATTCTCGGCCACGATCCGCTGCCGCATGTAGCGCCTTTACCAACGCAGCCTTGACACCGCTCGCTTCCATAGAGGTCAGCGCAGCGTATGTGGTACCGCCTTTCGAAGTCACGCGCTCACGCAGCAGGGATACCGGCTCATCCGACTGACTGGCCAACCCAGCAGCACCAGCGAAAGTAGCCTGTGCCAACTGTCTA
>JBIKUP010000270.1:0-3195 GCA_044347535.1 Burkholderiaceae bacterium | reverse complement strand
GTCGGCAGCGATGCCAAACGCGGTCACTGCCGATGTGTTGGTTGATACCGCGACGAAATGAGCCGCTAAATCGGTTTCTTTAGCATGCTGCAGAAACCAGCGCCGCCCTGCGTGCGCGTTGAGCATGGTTTCCTGAGTAGTGAAGGACTTTGATGCAACGATGAACAGCGTGGTGGCTGGGTCGAGTTCGGCCAGTGTGGCGGTAGTCGCGTGGCCATCCACATTCGATAAAAAATGAAACCGCAAACGCGGATGGGCGTAAGCGCGTAGCGCCGCAACGGTCATCATCGGCCCGAGGTCGGAGCCGCCGATACCGATGTTGACCACATCCGTGATCTCTCTGCCGGTGTAGCCTTTCCAATCGCCTTGGCGGACGCGCTCGGCGAACGACGCCATACGTCCTAGCTCCTGCTGTATTCCGCCGACCAGTTCTTCGCCTTCGACGCTCAAGCGCGCGTCGGGTGGCAAGCGCAATGCGGTGTGTAAGACCGCGCGCTGCTCGCTCAGATTGATGCGATCACCGCGGAACATGGCGTCGCGCAGCGTCTCGACACCGCGCGCCTGCGCAAACGCTGTCAGCAGCCTGATGGTTTCCTCATTCAAATGGTTCTTCGAGTAATCAATGCACAGGCCGGCTGCTTCCAGCGTAAAACGCGCGGCGCGCGACGCATCTTCCCGGAACAACTCGGCCAACTGCCATTCACGGGCCTGTTGCGCATGCCGGCTTAATGCGCCGAATTCCGGCAACTGATTCAAAGGGTGTTGGTGAGTGTCGCGCATTGGCAGAGGCTGGCACCGGCAGCGGCCGGCGGGTAGTCAGGCAGTAGTGGCTGAAGTGATGCGGATGATAACCGCATCACCTGCCGCGGTTGCCCCGTCTTGGCAGCAGTAATAACTCTGCCGCCGGATCTGCCCCGAAAAACGAGGGATTGCTGTCTGTCGGCCATGGTTGCATTTCGGAAATTAACACTCGAATGGTCGGTAGACGAAAAAATTGCGCGTAGATCGCTCATTTTGTGTTGTCAAAACTACAAATTTTCGGTACGTTTCTAAAAAGGCAATCCGATATTCGAACAACCCAAGATTCGCCCAGTTGGGCAGAGGAGCGAGACATGCAGGCTTTCTCGACCACCGTAAGAGATTTGTACGCCTTGGCCGAGTACGCATCACCGGACCAATTTCTGGAGCGCGCGATCAGTCTTCTACAGATGTGGATACGGTTTGACGGGGCTATTTTCGGAACTGGTGAGCGGTCGAATCCGCAGTCGGTGACCCGGCTAATCTCAGCTGATCGCGCTCCTGCCGCCACGGTGCCCGAGACGGTGCTGGCGCGCGAGCCTATTCAAGATGACCCGGTTGCGCGGGGTATTCGTAACGCACCCATGTCACCTTCACGCGGAGGCATCCGTGAGCTATACCGGAAAAAACGAGGCAGCAAGAAAGAACATCAACTCACGCGAAGCGGGCCGCGCTCGATGATGGAGGAATTGGGGCTGTGCCATTTGATATTTCATGGCGATGATCCAAAAAAAGTACAACCGGCACGCTGGATTGTTCTTTATCGGCAGCAGGATGTGCGCTTCGCAGAGACTGATGCCGCTTGTTTGCATGGCTTATGGATTCATCTCTCGCATGCGTTAGCGATCAACCGCGCCCGTACGCTGGAGCGTATTGCTAAGCCGGGCACTCAGCGCGACAACCTTAGTGCCTCCGGTCTGGTGCACGCCGATGGTCAGGTAGAACTTGCTGACCAGCGCTTCTTCGACTTGCTGGAGCGTGAATGGCCCGAGCTTGCGCCGGACTTCATCCCCGCAGACGCTTTACAGGTACTGAATGAGGGCAAGACTTACCGGGGCAAGCAGGTAGAGATCTCTTGGATTCGACAAGCTGGCGCGCAGCTATGCCGCATCCGACCGATTGATGTGATGGAAGTACTCACGCCGCGTGAATTTGTCGTCGCGCGTCGTTTTGCTGCCGGTATGAGTCATAAGCAAATCGCCCGCGAATTAGGGGTATCCCATCACACCGTACGCAATCAACTAGCCCATCTATACCGCAAACTGGATTTACACAACAAAGCCTCGTTGGCGCAGTATCTGGCGGCGAATCAGGTCTCGACCTAAGTTTCCATTACGGCGCAGTGGCATATCCATCCGATACAATGCGCGCTTTGGATGGAATCGCACGAGATGACGCAAGACGAACTCAAACAAACTGTGGCGCACGCCGCCATTCGCTATGTCGTAGATGGTGAAATTGTTGGCGTCGGTACCGGCTCTACCGCGAATTTTTTTATCGACGCACTCGGTGAAATTCGACATCGCATCAAGGGAGCAGTAGCTTCTTCCGAGGCGACTGCCGCGCGCTTGGCGGCACGGGGTGTGCCGGTATTCGATCTGAACGAGATCGATCAAATACCAGTGTATATCGATGGCGCCGACGAAATCGATCACAGCGGTGCCATGATCAAGGGTGGCGGCGGCGCACTCACGCGCGAGAAAATCGTAGCGTCTGTGGCAGAAAAATTTATCTGCATTGCCGATCAGTCAAAGCTGGTCGATGTGCTGGGCAAGTACCCGCTACCGGTGGAAGTGATTCCGATGGCGACCAGTTCGGTCACGCGGGTACTGCGGGCCATGGGGGCGGATCCGGTGTTACGAATGCGTGATGGTGCGCCTTACGTGACCGATAACCACGGCTATATTCTTGATTTGAACGGTTTGCAGATTCATGACCCGAAAGCGCTGGAGCAGCAAATCAATCAGTTGCCGGGCGTGGTGAGCGTGGGGCTGTTTGCGTTGAAAGGCGCAGCGGTGTGTTTGCTGGGGACTGAACAGGGCGTACGCGCCATTGAGTACTGATCAGCCTCTGACAAATTATCGCGAGCGAGTTTTTGCTCACTTACGGCGAGGGCGGTACGTAACCTGCCGCTTCATCGGCGCCTTCGCCGAAGAAATGCCGCTCCATCTGCGTGGCTAGGTATTTTCTTGCGCGCACGTCCGCCAGATTCAGCCGGTTCTCGTTAACCAACATGGTTTGGTGCTTGAGCCAGGCGCCCCAAGCTTCCTTGGATACGCTCTCCCAGATTTTCTTGCCCAGATCGCCGGGGTAGGGTGGAAAATCCAAGCCTTCGGCTTCTTTGTTCAGTTTGATGCAATGAACCATGCGGGTCATGAAACTCTCCAGCCAAGTGGC
>JBIKUP010000269.1:0-3199 GCA_044347535.1 Burkholderiaceae bacterium | reverse complement strand
GACGACGCGCGACTATGTGAAGCTAATCGAAGGAACCAAAGCCTCGATTCTCGATACACGCAAAACGCTACCGGGTTTGCGACTCGGGCAAAAGTACGCGGTACGTGTGGGTGGTGGCAAAAATCAACGGCTAGCGCTGTATGACGGCATCTTGATCAAGGAAAATCATATTTTCGCGGCTGGTGGAATCAGGCAGGCGCTAGAAGCAGCGCGCGCGCTAAATGCCGGCGTATCGATACAGATCGAGGTCGAGAATCTCAATGAGCTCAAAGAGGCACTGGATGCCGGAGCGACTTCCGTGCTGCTCGATAACTTCACCAACGACATGATGCGCGAGGCCGTTGCAATGACGGCAGGCAGGGCAGTACTCGAGGCTTCAGGTGGCGTGAATCGCGATAGCGTGCGGGCGATCGCGGAAACCGGAGTTGATAGGATTTCTATCGGTGTGCTGACTAAAGATCTGAAGGCGACCGATTACTCGCTCAGAGTAATCAACTGATCCGTTAGTCCTTGCCGTGGCAGGGGCTCTGAGCAACTTCCGGCCTACGATTCAAACACCGGCCCCCAGCCACGACAGGACAGAGCGGGAACTCATCCGACTATTGACACACCTAGTAGCGGTCATTCGATTGCTAAAGAGGTTTCCATGTCTATCGCCCACGCTAGAAAAATCATCACCATCCCCGCATTTCAGTCTCTTCCCACCGATGTCACGCCCATCATTGTCGGATCGATGCGCTCGTCGTCGATTCGATCGCTCGCACAGACCAGTAAGTGCTGGAATACCTACCTTAAAAGGGTATGGGATCTTGACCTGCGGAATTACGGCTACGCGGCGCGGCAGATCACTCAGCATCGAATGCCTTTGGTGCGAACTCTCGATATGGCTGAGAACCTGTACAGGGAGGTATCGAAGCGAAAAGCCGGCAAGTTCGTAGAATTCATTTTTCCGCATCTGGACATCACCGGTCCAAGTCGGACTAATGTGCGAACACTCCTGAGCGGCCGAACCGGGAAAGTGATGCCTGGAAGTTTGCAGGAGGCGCTGGCTTCCCACGAAGGTTGGGACGCCGGAAGTCAGGTCGACGAAAAAAAAGTCAAACAGCTGGTAGCGAGTTGCTTCTCGCCCATCAAAGCTGAAAGAACCCTGTTAAAAGATGTTATGAAGGCATGCACCATGCTGCCCGACAAGTTCAAGACCATTGCGTTCGTTAGTCTGATGGAACGGTTGTTTGAAAGTGAACAATTCAAAGTTGATGACGATTCTTTCTGGCGAAGAATGAAGATTCCCCGAAGTGAATTTCTGGCTTTGTTGCCAGAGTTAATTCCTGAAACATGGAGTCCCTCCCTGACAATCGCTGGTGATCATGTTTTTGCTTTGAAGCGAAACATCATGTATGGAAATTCCTCATTCGGACTTGCCGTGCAAGCTTGCCTGCAAAAATTTGGGGAGGAAAATCCTGCATTAACTTTCGCGATACTGCGACTGGTGAAGACGTCTGCCAGCAATCTTGGTCCGAAAAATCAAAACTGGAGTGGTATTGGCAAACATTTAAAAAAACAGAAGGGTTTTGAGGAGCGGCGTCTGATGAAGGAATTGCTGTATTGCGTGATTCAGTGGGGGAGGGGTGAATCAGCTGTGAAACAGCAATGCACGCGCATGCTTTGCGGAAGTGGATTCATGTCACTTATGCAGTGGTCGAAACTCAAGAATCAATCTAAGGACCGCATAATTCACGTGTTATACGATCACCTTTAAGACTGAGCTTCATCACTCATTTTCGGATGTGCGCCTTTCGTATTGGCTCCAGTACGGTGGGCAGTGCCCTCGGCAAGGTCTCGGGGAAGTCCAAGCTGTAATGTAGCCCGCGGCTTTCTTTTCGTGCCATTGCGCTGCTCACGATCAGTGATGCCACTTCCACTAGATTCCTTAGCTCCAGAAGATCACGGGTAATGCGGAAGTTCGCGTAGTACTCGTTGATTTCTTCCTTCAGCAGTGCGATCCGGTGCTGTGCGCGCTCCAGACGTTTGGTCGTACGCACGATGCCCACAAAATTCCACATCGCGCGGCGCAGTTCATCCCAGTTTTGTGTGATGACGACTTCTTCGTCGGCGTCCGTCACTCGGCTTTCATCCCACGCCGGCAGCGCAGGCGATTTGATCGTCGGCTGCGACTCAATATCCATCGCGGCAGCACGACCGAGTACCACGCACTCGAGCAGCGAGTTACTGGCTAATCGGTTCGCGCCATGCAGGCCGGTGTACGCGGTTTCACCAACGGCGTACAAACCATGAATGTCGGTACGTCCGTGCAGATCGGTGATGATGCCGCCGCAGGTGTAGTGTGTTGCGGGCACGATCGGTATCGCTTGCCGCGTGATATCGATCCCCAGCTCCAGGCAGCGTGCGTAAATCGTCGGGAAGTGCTCTTTCAAAAACTCGGGTGGCTTGTGGCTGATATCGAGATCAACATAGTCGAGGCCGCGCTTCTTCATCTCGAAGTCGATCGCGCGCGCAACAATATCGCGCGGTGCTAGTTCGGCACGTTCGTCATGCGACGGCATGAAGCGTTGGCCAGCTGCAGTACCGGCACTCGCGGGCAGCTTTAGCACACCGCCTTCGCCACGTACCGCTTCAGTGATTAGGAAGGATTTGGCATAGGGGTGGTACAGGCAGGTCGGATGAAACTGGATGAACTCCATATTGGCGACGCGACAGCCCGCGCGCCATGCCATCGCTATGCCATCACCGGTCGCGGTATCCGGGTTGGTGGTGTACAGGTAGACCTTGCCGGCGCCGCCGGTCGCGAGCACGGTATGGTCAGCGGCGATCGTCATCACCGTGTGGCTGTTCACGTCCTGCACATACAGACCGAAGCAATTTGGTGCGCCGTTATGCATGCCGAGCTTGTCGGAGGTAATCAGGTCGATCGCAATGTGATGCTCGAGCAACGTGATGTTCGGATGCTGGCGGACCTTTTGTTCTAGCGTGACTTGTACTGCATGTCCGGTCGCATCGGCAGCGTGAATAATCCGGCGTTGACTGTGTCCACCTTCGCGGGTCAAATGAAACCCCAGTTCGGCGCTTTCGTCACGCGTGAATGGCACGCCTTGCGCGATTAGCCACTCAATGGCCTCGCGGCCGCGCGATACGATGAAACGGGTAGCGGTCTCATCACACAAGCCAGCGCCGGCCACCA
>JBIKUP010000268.1:0-3205 GCA_044347535.1 Burkholderiaceae bacterium | reverse complement strand
TTGCTGGTGGTGATAGGTGGATTTGAACCACCGACCCCAGCATTATGAGTGCTGTGCTCTAACCAACTGAGCTATATCACCACGAAGCCCGCCATTATCTTCGGGCGGATAGTCACTGTCAACCGAGTGCCGCCTGAATATGTCCGAGCGCTTGGGCCGGTGCATCTGCCGCTAAGCAGTCAATTACCACGCGATCCTCCATACCCCTGAGCCAGGTTAATTGCCTTTTTGCGAGTTGGCGTGTGGCGGCCACCCCTTTTTCTCTGAATTCTTCTTTGGTGATGCTGCCGTCCAGATATTCCCAGGCCTGCCGATAGCCCACGCAGCGCATGGATGGCAGGCCAAGATGCAGATCGCCCCGTGAACGTAAGGCACTGACTTCATCAAGCAAGCTAGGGTTGGCGCTGAGCATGTCATCAAAGCGTGTTGCGATACGTGCGTGCAGTGCGCTGCGGTCGGAAGGTTCCAACGCAATCGGTAGTAGTGAAAACGGCAATTCGGGTAGAGCGCTCTTCGCGATTAACGCTGACATGGGTTTGCCCGTCAGTAGTGCGATCTCCATTGCGCGCTGTATACGTTGGGTGTCAGTTGGCTTTAAACGTTCTGCTGTGACCGGATCTAGTTCTCGCAATCGTGCATGCAGCGCGGTGATACCGTGACGCGCGATCTCCATGTCGATTTGCGCTCGGAGTGCAGGATCAGCGGGTGGGAGATCATTCAATCCCTCGCGTAAACCTTTAAAGTAAAGCATGGTGCCACCCACCAGTAATGGCAGCTTGCCGCGGGCAATGATATCGGTTACCAGTCGTACTGCATCATCACAGAATTGTCGGACCGAATAACTTTCAGTCGGGTCCAAAATATCGATCAAGTGATGGGGTACGGAAGCGCGCTCGTCTGCCGTTGGTTTGGCAGTGCCTATATCCATACCGCGATAAATCAGGGCGGAGTCGACGGAGATGATTTCCGAAGGAATTACTGCGGCGACCTGAAGCGCGGCAGCGGTCTTACCGGACGCGGTGGGTCCCATGATCGCAACCGCAAGTGGTTTTATCATGCGACCACGGTGCGCTTTCCGATCAGGCGCACGGAAAGAAAGTTGAGCGTGCCCAAGACGGCGGAGATGATCGCCAGCGGATACAAGGTGCCGTTGTGAGTCACTCCAACGATAGTACCGCTGACAAATGCAAATGCCATCATCACTGCACCCATCAAACCTGCAGCAGTACCCGCCTGTTTGGGGAAGGGTGCGATTGAGCCAGCCTGCGACACGGGGAAGTTGATGCCATGCGAAGCCATCGCTAAAAACATCGCGAGCACAACCACGCCCCAGTGCCACCATCCGAGGAGTGTTGCTGCCAGAAAGTACAACCCCGCGCTGAACGAGCATGCAGTACCGATACGCAAGGCTTGCTCACCGCTGATTGTTTTTAGCAAGCGGCGGCAAACTAATGTCCCACTCATGTATCCGGCAACACCCAAAGCGAAGCAGTAACCAAACCATTGGGTGGGTACGCCGAGCACATCAATCAGTACAAAGCTTGAGCCAGAGATAAAGACGAAAATTCCGCAGTAAGAAAGTGCGCCAGGCGTCACATTTAACCAGAACTCGCGTGAGCCAAGTACCAAGCGGTAGTTCTCAAGAATGCCTTTGATTTGGGTAGCATCGGGGTTTTTGTGTTGATTCGTTTCTGGTAGGTGCCGAAGGCAAGCGACCATCACGCAAGTCGAGAAAATACCCAAAGCAATAAATGCAGCGCGCCAGCCAAAAGCAACTTGCAGGTAGGCGCCGAGAATAGGTCCGACGATGGGTGCCAGCGAGATCCACGTACTTGCACGCGCTAAAAACCTGGCGCTATCTTGCGGCTCGTAGGCATCTCGTACAACGGCGCGCGCAATCATCACCGCTGCACAGCAACCGAGCGCTTGTAGAAAGCGCGCGGCGATGAGTAGCTCAATCGATTGCGCCAAGCCACATAAGGCGCTTGCCGCGACATACAAACCGAGACCAGTGAGCAAGACCGGACGCCGACCGAAACGGTCCGATAGTGGGCCAATCACCAACTGCGCGCTGCCAAAGCCGATCACAAATAAACTGAGTGTGAGTTGCACTGTCGCTACCGGCACACCAAACCCGCTCACCAAACTCGGCAGCGAAGCCAGATACAGATCGGTTGAAAGCGGCTGCATCATCATCATCGCGGTGATCAGCAGCAGCAGTGGGGCATGCGCGAACTGCGGCAGCGGCGAAATCTTCATGCTTACTGCCCGCGCAGGAATAACCGATCAAGATCGGTAATCGCGAGCTGCACCCAGGTTGGCCGTCCGTGGTTGCATTGGTCAGCGCGTTCAGTTGCTTCCATCTGGCGCAATAATGCGTTCATTTCCGGGATGGTGAGCGCACGATTAGCACGCACAGCGGTGTGACAGGCGAGGGTGCCGAGCAATTCATTACGATGCTCTGTTAGCACATGTGAGCCACCAAATTCACGCAAATCGCGTAACAGATCACGCGCCAGTGACTGTACATCAGCATTTTTTAAAAGCGCTGGTATGGCGCGCACCGCGAGTGTGGTCGGCGACATCACAGCAATATCAAAGCCCAAGCTCGCGAGAGTTGTCTGATGTTCTTCTACGGTGCCGACCTCGACTGCATCGGCATGAAAGCTCACTGGTATGAGTAAAGGTTGGAGCGTGACGGATTTTTCTTCAAGCGCTTGTTTGAATTGTTCATACAGTATGCGCTCGTGTGCGGCATGCATATCAACCAGAACCAGTCCGGCACGATTTTGTGCCAGAACGTAAATCCCATGTAGCTGCGCCAACGCGAAGCCGAGCGGGAAGCTCTCTTCATCCTGTTGGTCATAACTGGCATTACCAAGGGCGTTTGTGGTTGTGACCGGACTGCCGGCAGAAAAATTATCGGAAAACAGCGCACCGTAGCGCGCCATATCTTGCGCAACCCCTAAAGATGATTGCCGGGGTGGCTGCGCATGCCATGGCAGTGTGCTAAACGGTGAAGGGTTCGAGCTGACCGCAGGTGCAGACAATTCGCTGCTAGGGGCAGTATTTGCGAGTGATCGGCTGACGGCATGAAACACAAACTGATGAATGGCTCGGCTATCGCGAAACCGAACTTCTATTTTTGCAGGGTGGACATTCACGTCGACCAGTGCCGGGTCGAGTTCCAGCTGCAGCACATAGG
>JBIKUP010000267.1:0-3207 GCA_044347535.1 Burkholderiaceae bacterium | reverse complement strand
CAAGAACCATACAAAGCCGATACGCGGTGGCATTCAGCTACCGACCATTCAAACGCCATTACCCTACACAGCGAAAGAGCTTGAACAACTTGAAGATGACATTTCAACTTCAGAAAAAACGTATCTCGAATACATGCTGCTTGGTTGCTATCCAGAAGGACCGTTCTTTGATGGGTTGAAACCCTGCGAACAGCACAAAGAAATGGACAGTCTGGTTAACAAGTTAATTGACAATGGACAATTCACCGCGCTGAACGAACTGTTACACGAATGCGATCCACTTTATTCTCTGAATATCAAACCGTATAGTTTTTCACCTGACTTATTCTCGCATTTCTTACGAACGATCAGCGAAACGCAACCCGATCTCCGTCAATTGATGTTTGTTGTGCCGATGTCGATTGGGTTGCCCTCTGATTTTTCAGAAAAAGTCGAAACGATCAGCGACTTCATCCTGCGTAGCCATCGCATCGACAAGTTCAATATCGTTGGTGTCGATAACAGGTTCTCGCCAAAGATACTTGACGCAATCACCACCGTAGGAAACGCTACATCAATCGATTTCCATTTTCGAGAAAACCTATCTGATGTCGCTGGAGAGAAGCTTCGCCAGATGATAAGTCGTTGCGGCAACCTGCAATCGGTTTATCTGAAGGGACCACGCTTTTCAGAGGAAAAATCGGCAGAAATTCTTCATGCGCTGCGTAACTGCCCGAAGCTGACTGAACTGTCCTTCTCTAAATGGCCGCTCGAGGGGGAAAAAACCTGGGGGGAACTCCAGTTATTGATCCAACAGTCAACAACGCTCGAAAACTTCAAATGCTCTGACTGGTTTTCAAAACAGAGCGATGTCTCAACGACCAACTATACAGAACGACTGGATGCATTTAGCCTGGGTATCGCAGCGAATAAGTCACTGAAATCGCTTTCACTAGGCCCTTTATTGACGATGGATCGCTACGATTACATCGTGTCACTGATCCGAGCCTTACAAAAGCAACCTACCATCGAGTCTCTGGAGTTTGGTGGAGAGGATTTCAGCGCGATCGACGGCAAGGAAGGCTTGGAGTTACTCGCTGACCTGGTGGAAAAGAACCAGAGAATCATCGAGATAAAAGGATTGGATACCAGCCGAGTCAGTTGTCCCGACAATCTGTACCGCTTCATATCGTCACTTGAGCGGCAATGCGCAACCGCAGAAAAATTGTTAGGAGACAGGCTTGCGCGGAACAGAGCCATCGCGAGTGGCAACCTGGCATGGACCTTCAGGCAGGCATTTTTCCCATCGCCTGGCGCACCGGTAGGTAGCAACCATATCGGGGATCCCGGGCTGTATCTAGCTGAGCATATTCTCCGTCTATCACCTGATCTGCCCAGCTTCGAGAAGGAAATGGTCGAGATTGCCCTAACGGTCGACGAGACCGCAAAACACGAGCAAGCCGGAACCCTCGAGACAAAAAATCCGAGCCTGCCGGCCTCAAGCTCGACCTGATCCCCTGAAATTCGCCCTCGGCCGAAAAAACGGGGCGCCCGAAATTACGCGGACGCCCCCAGAGGAGTGGCACTGTTTACTGCAATGTGCCCATTGCAGGCACGAACGCAGCATGGCCGATACTTGTATCTGAGTCAACTTAAGTTTACTAAAATAGTGTAATTATTTATTGACACAATATAGCGCGAACACTAGAGTGTTCTCATAAGTACCAAGCTTGCCATATCGGCAAGCACACTCGCGCCCTTGATGAGACAACTGCAGAAAATTGTGCGCCAGCTGACCGGGTCTATGGACGCGCGCTGGATGCCGTTCGCCGATGCCGCCTCGCCGGATCTGCCACTGCCGAGGTTGCTGCGTCTATCGCTATTTCAGTTTTCGATCGGTCTGGCGACCGCCCTGCTGGTCGGCACGCTGAACCGGGTCATGATTATTGAGTTGGGCGTACCGGCCTGGTGGGTCGCACTATCAGTGGCCTTACCGCTGGTTTTTGCTCCGCTACGCGCGATGATCGGGTTTCGGTCAGATACCCATCGCTCCGCGCTCGGTCTGCGGCGACTGCCCTACCTCTGGATTGGCAGCCTGTTGTTGTTCGGTGGTCTGGCGATCATGCCGTTTGGTCTGCTGGCGCTGTCCGATCCGCAGCCCGGCATGCTGTGGGTGAGCCGCATTGGTGCTGGCCTGGCGTTTTTGTTGGTGGGTATGGGCATGCAGGTGACTCAGACTGCGGGTCTGGCATTAGCTACCGATTTGGCAACACCAGAGACACGCCCGCGCGTGGTGGCGCTGATGTACACCATGCTGCTGTTGGGTTTGGTAGGTAGCGGTGCGTTATTCGGTTGGTTGCTGGCGGATTTCAGTCCCTTGCGGCTGATTCAGACCGTGCAAGGCTCGGCAGTATTGGTCGTGATGCTGAATCTGAATGCGCTCTGGAAGCAAGAGGCACTCAACCGTGACCGCGCACGCCAGCCACGCAGCGAAGAAGATTTTTCCAGCCACTGGCGCAGCTACGCCATGCGCCCGGGCGTGAAGCGATTTTTGTGGACCGTTGGGCTTGGTACTTGCGCGTTCAATATGCAAGACATCATTCTCGAGCCGTACGGTGGTGAGATTTTGCATCTGGGTGTCGGTGCCACCAGCCTACTAACCGCTATTAGCGCAGCGGGTGCGCTGCTCGCGTTTGGCATGGCGGCGCGCTTACTGGCAGCGGGTTTAGATGCAGGTCGCATCGCCGCCTTGGGTGCCTTGCTCGGTATGCCAGCGTTTGCGATGGTGATTTTTTCTGCGCCACTGGATGCGCCGAATCTGTTTCGCTTCGGTGCCTTCTTGATTGGTGCCGGTGGTGGTTTGTTTGCGGTCGGTACGCTGACCATGGCCATGGATTTGCAAATCGGTGATTCGGCAGGTATGGCGCTCGGTGCCTGGGGCGCGGTACAGGCCACTGCTGCAGGTGCCTCGATCGCTGCGGGTGGCTTGGTAAAAGACCTGATCGGCTCGCTGGCCACCAGCGGTTGGTTGGGTGAGAGCCTGATCTCACCGGTGACCGGTTACAGCTTTGTGTATCACCTTGAAATGTATTTGCTGTTTGCGGTGTTGATCGCGATCGGGCCATTGGCCAAGCGCGCACGTCACGAGCAAGCAGCACAACAGCGCAAGTTTGGACTAGCTGAATTCCCCGGCTAGAGAGTTTCACACCCGTCGTCTTAGCGACGACT
>JBIKUP010000266.1:0-3214 GCA_044347535.1 Burkholderiaceae bacterium | reverse complement strand
AACAGGCGCGATTACGCAGTACGTCGACTTCGCCCAGATCGTGTTGTACATGTTCTGGATCTTCTTTTTCGGGCTGATCTATTACCTGCTGCAGGAGAACCATCGCGATGGTTATCCACTCGAGCCCATCAACGGCCGAGACACGCAAATGGAAGGTTGGCCACCTATCCCGTCACCCAAGACATATCTGCTCGAAAGTGGCGAGGAAGTGGTCATGCCCTACCCGCTGAAAGAACCCGAGTTCTTGCAAGCGCAACCACGCCATCGCTTTATCGGTGCGCCGATTGAGCCGATTGGCAATCCGCTGCTGGCGGGTGTTGGCCCCGGCGCATGGAATCAGCGTGCTGATCATCCAGATATGACGCCGTTCGGTGAACCTAAAATTTCACCCTTGCGTGCCAACCCTGAACACGGTGTTGCTGAGCAGGACCCTGATCCGCGCGGCATGCCGGTGTGGGGCGCGGATGACGAAGTCGCTGGTACCGTTCAAGACCTGTGGCTGGATCGCTCCGAGATGCTGTTCCGCTATATCGAGGTACGCCTCAATGATGGTAACCGCACAGTATTGCTGCCAGTGCCATTCGCGCGGATCACACATGATGGCGTGAAGGTACACGCGATCCTCGGGCATCAGTTTACCGATGTGCCGGGTCATAAAGAGGCGGATCAGGTCACCATGCTCGAAGAAGAAAAAATCGCCGCTTACTATGGTGCAGGTACCTTGTACGCGACGCCTGAACGTCAAGAACCTCTGTTCTGATCGACTCCTATGCAAATCTATCCCGAACATGAACTGGAAGCAGCACCCGGACTACCGGAGCCACTACCGGCCGGTGAGCGGGTGCTGTGGCAAGGTAGCCCTGACTGGAAGCAGCTTGCACTGGAAGCTTTCCACGTACGACAAGTCGCGGTTTACTTTGCTTTGATGCTGGGTCTGCAAGCCATCCTGTCGTGGGATAGTGCAGATACCCTGAGTGGAAACCTGATACCACTAGCGTGGTCGTCTTCCATGGCGATCATCGCACTGGGGCTCCTCAGCTTCACTGCATGGATGTCGGCGCAGACCACGCTGTACACACTGACCAATCGCCGTATCGTGATGCGCATCGGTATCGTGCTGACGATTAGTTTCAATCTGCCCTTGCGTTGGATCGCAGCGGCGCATGTCAAAACGAATGCCGATGGCAGTGGCGATATCGCGCTTGAGCTTAAGGGCTCGGACCGCATCGCCTACCTGCATCTGTGGCCGCACGCACGTCCTTGGGAGCTTTCTAAGGCCCAGCCTTCGCTACGCTGCCTGCGGAATGTCAGCGCTGCGGGTGATCTGCTGCATGCGGCCTGGATATCGCGGCAATCCGAGTTGGGTGGTGATGACACACGCCAGCCCATCCCTGTGCGTATGCCAGCAGCGGCGATTGCACGATGAAAATGGAATCGCTGCCACCGCAAGCAGTGCCTGAGCGACGCGCTAGTCGTTTCCCGGCGATCGCGGTGGCGCTGCTACTGATCGGTACCTTCGTCACGATTGGCGTTTCACGTCTGCAAGGTAATACGCAAGAAGTTACTGCTGAGCCCGCCAGAAAAATCCGTCAGCTACGGTTTGTCGATCAGCCGGGTGGTGCAGTTGCCGCCATCGATGTGACCAGCGGCCAATTAGTCCAGCGCTATGAAGGCGAGCAAGGCTTCTTGCGTGGCACTTTGCGCGCAATGGCACGCCAGCGAAAATTGAATGGGGTTGGCGCTGCCGAGCCTTTCGAATTAATTCTTCATGCAGATGGTCGCCTGACTCTGCACGACCCAGCCACTGGCACCAAGATCGCACTCGAATCCTTCGGATCGAGGAACATCGGTGTGTTCGCACAATTGTTAGGATAACCCCATGACCGCGCCGACCGCGCTTGTGATCGGCAGCGGCTTCGGCGGGCTCGCCGCTGCAATTCGCCTCTCTTGCAAGGGCTACCAAGTACAAGTCCTTGAAAAACTCGACGCCCCCGGCGGTCGTGCCTATGTGCATCGGCAAGATGGCTTTACCTTCGATGCCGGCCCCACCATCATCACCGCACCGCAATTGCTGGAAGAGTTATGGGCGCTCTGCGGTAAAAAACTGTCAGATGACATCACGCTGAAACCTATCGAGCCGTTTTACCGAATACGTTTTGATGATGGCACGCATTTCGATTACAGCGGCGACGCAGCCACCATGCGGCGTGAGATCGCACGTTTCAATGCCGACGATCTTCCGGGCTATGACCGCTTTGTAGAAGCTGCAGATCAAGCCTGCAAGCTCGGCTTTGAAGAGCTCGGGCATAAGGCGTTCGATAGCTTCTCCGACTTATTGGCAGCCATGCCCAGCATGATCAAGCTAAAAGCTTGGCAAACGCTCTACTCAATGGTGGCGAGTTATTTGCGCGACCCTAAGCTGAGAATGGTATTCAGCTTCCATCCGCTGCTAATTGGTGGCAACCCGTATTCGGTAACCCGTGTCTACAGCCTGATCAATACGCTGGAACGCCGCTGGGGTGTGCACTGGGCGATGGGTGGTACCGGTTCGCTGATTCGTGGCATGGTGAAGCTACTGCAAGAGCGCGGTGTCAGCATGCGCTACAACTCGCCCGTCACACGGATCAATGTGACGCAAGGCCGTGCCACCGGCGTCACACTCGCCAATGGTGACCAACTGCGTGCGGATATTGTGGTCTCGAATGGTGACGCCGCCTGGACCTATAAAAATCTGGTAGATCGCGAGCACCGCTCGCATTGGACTGACCGTCATATCGAAACGCGACGCTACTCGATGAGTTTATTCGTCTGGTATTTCGGTACCAACCGACTTTGGGAAGACGTTCCGCATCACATGATCATGCTTGGGCCACGCTACAAAGGTCTGCTAGATGACATGTTCCTCAAGCACAAGCTGGCAGATGATTTCAGTTTGTATCTGCACCGCCCCAGCGCCTCTGACCCTTCGGTCGCCCCACCCGGCTGCGATGCGTTTTATGTACTCGCACCAGTGCCGCATCTGGACAGCGGCACCGACTGGCAAGCGCAAGCCGAGTCGTATCGCATGCGTATACAGAAGTATCTTGAATCGACCGTGATGCCGGGGCTTGGCGAGCATATTGTCACCAGCCGGCTCATGACCCCGCAGGATTTCCATGATCGGCTGTGGTCGAACAAAGGTGCGGCGTTTGGTATGGAACCTCGGCTGCTGCAA
>JBIKUP010000263.1:0-3239 GCA_044347535.1 Burkholderiaceae bacterium | reverse complement strand
CTCGGGTCGCACCAGCAAGAACAGCAGCGCCAGCACATACGGGAACCAGCCCTCGATACCGCCACCGACGAAAGGTCCGATGTAAACCTCGGCCAATTTCTCTGACGCGCCAATGATCAAGCCGCCGATGATCGCGCCAGGTATCGATGTAAAACCACCCAGAATCAGTACGGGTAAGGCCTTGAGCGCTACGAATGTTAGCGAGAACTGCACACCATTGCGCGCGCCCCACAGCATGCCTGCCACCAGCGCAACAAAGCCGGCAACACCCCACACAATGCCCCAGATTTGTTGCAGCGGGATGCCGACCGCCAAGGCTGCTTGATGATCATCGGCTACTGCACGCAGTGCGCGTCCGACCGAGGTGCGCGAAAAGAACAGCGCCAGTGCGGTGACCAGAAGCGCGCAGATCGCAGCCGAGGTCACGTCAAATTTCGAAACCAGGATATTGAAGTTATTCATCAGGCTTTCGATGGGAACATCTTCAATGCCCAGATCCAGCCGTTTCACTTCAGCGCCCCACATCAGCTGCGCCAGGCCCTCGATGAAAAACGATAGGCCAATCGTCGCCATGAACAAGGAGATTTCCGATTGATTGACCAGTGGCCGGAGCACGACGCGTTCAATCGCTAGCGCCAGCACCCACATGACTACCATCGTGGCGATGATGGCGACCCACAGCGGCCAACCAAACTCGGTCAGCGAGACACAGGTTAGCGCGCCGAAGAACAGCATCGAGCCTTGCGCAAAATTGAACACCCCAGAGGCTTTGTAGATCAGTACATAGCCAAGTGCCACCAGCGCATACATGACGCCGGACAGCAAGCCGCCGATCAAGACTTCGAAGAAGAAGTTAATGTTCAATGCGCCACTCCCAGATAGGCGTTGATCACGTCTTGATTACTTCTCACCTCATCTGGCGTGCCGTCGCCGATCTTCTTGCCGTAGTCGAGCACCACCACGCGATCAGAAATATCCATCACCACGCCCATGTCATGCTCGATCAGCACGATGGTGGTGCCGAACTGTTCATTGACATCCAAGATGAAGCGGCACATGTCCTGCTTCTCTTCAACGTTCATGCCGGCCATGGGCTCGTCGAGTAGCAGTATCTGCGGTTCAGCCGCCAGCGCGCGGCCAAGCTCAACCCGTTTTTGCAAGCCATACGGCAAACGCCCTACCGGGGTTTTCCTAATATGCTGAATCTCGAGGAAGTCGATGACTTGCTCTACTTTTACCCGGTGCTCAATCTCTTCGCGTTGCGCTGGCCCTGCGTAGAGCGCTTGCAGCAGGAAGTTCGAGCGCATTTTCAGATTGCGGCCGGTCATGATGTTATCCAGCACCGACATGCCTCGAAACAGCGCAATATTCTGGAAGGTACGCGCGATACCGCTCTTCGCCGCAGCGTAGGTGTTCATGTCGCGCCGATGCTCACCACGATAAATGATCTCGCCTTGCTGTGGACGATAAACACCGTTAATCACATTCAACATCGAGCTTTTGCCAGCGCCATTCGGGCCGATGATGGCGCGTATCTCATGCTCGCGCACATCAAACGAAATATCGGTCAGCGCGCGAACACCGCCGAACGAAAGTGAGATATTGCGCAGGTCGAGAATGACCTCGCCGATTTGGCGGCTACTATTTTGGCTTTGCATCATGCTGCCTGACGCGCACCAGCGCTGCTAAAAGTTTTTACGTCGCGAATCTCGAGATCGGCAGAGATCATGCCTTGTCGGCCGTCTTCAAATTTCACTTGGGTCTCGATGTACTGACGCTGCTTGCCGTCATACAGCGCGTCGATCAGCACCGCATATTTCTGCGCGATGAAACCGCGACGCACTTTGCGTGTGCGGGTCAGTTCGTCATCATCTGGGTCGAGTTCTTTATGCAAGATGAGGAAGCGATGTACTTGCGAGTTTGAGAGCAGGGTGTCGTGTGCCAGATCAGCGTTTACTTTTTCTACGCACTCAGCAATCAGCGCATACACCGCTTGCTGTCCGGCCAAATCCGCGTAGCCGCTGTACGGCAGGTTGCGCCGCTCGGCCCAGTTGCCGACCGCTTCCATATCAATATTGATAAACACATTGCAGCTGGTACGACCGTCGCCGAAGGCGACGGCCTCTTTGATGAAGGGGAAGAATTTGAGCTTGTTCTCGATGTATTTCGGCGCAAACATGGTCCCATCGGCCATGCGGCCGACATCTTTCGCGCGATCGATGATTTTCAGATGGCCATCGCTATCAAAGAAGCCGGCATCACCCGTGTGAAAGTAGCCCTCCGAGTCAATGGCTTCGGCGGTATCTTCTGGGCGCTGGTAGTACTCGACCATCAGCCCGGGCGATCGCACTAACACTTCGCCACTGTCAGCGATTTTTACTTCTACGCCGTGCATGGGCTTACCAACGGTGTCTAACTTGACGTCGCCCGAGCGTTGCATGCACACCGTGACGCAGGTCTCGGTCATACCGTATAACTGCTTAAGATTAATGCCGATCGAGCGATAAAAATCGAACAGGTCGGGTCCGATCGCTTCGCCGCCGGTATACGCCACTCTTATGCGCGACATACCCAACACATTTTTCAGAGGGCCATACACGAATAACTCGCCTATGGCATATAGCAATCGATCGGTTAGCGATACTTCACCTTTGCCGTCGAGCAGTTTCAAGCCAGCGCGCCGCGCGACCTTCATGAAGTAATGGAACATGCTGCGCTTGATCGCGCTGGCATCTTCAATGCGGATCATCACCTGTGTCAGCGTGTTCTCGTACACCCGCGGTGGTCCGAAATAATAGGTCGGGCCAATTTCACGCAAGTCGGTGCCAACGGTCGTCGGCGATTCCGGGCAGTTGAGGCAGAAGCCAACAATATTCGACAGCGCGTAGGAATACAGAAAATCGCCCACCCAAGCCAGCGGCAGGTAGCAAAGAATTTCGTCATCGGCCGACAGTTGATCGAACGACGCCAGTGTTTTGCCGGTGGCGATCAGAGCACGGTGAGAATGGCAAACGCCTTTCGGGCGGCCGGTGGTGCCAGAGGTGTACAGCATGACTGCAACATCGTCAGCGCGACCAGCATCGACTTCTTTTTGAAAGAAATCCGGATGATCGCGGTGATGCGCAGCGCCCAGCGCTTGAACGCCCTCGAAAGCATGCAAGCCGGGTTGTGTGTAGTTGCGCAGACCGCGCGGATCATCATAGATGATGTGCGATAGCCCCGGCACGGTGGCGCGTGAC
>JBIKUP010000262.1:0-3254 GCA_044347535.1 Burkholderiaceae bacterium | reverse complement strand
ACGCAGGACATGGTGAGCAAATTCGAGTTTATGAGGCTTCCAGCGACCTGCAAGAGGCACAGTGGCTGATCGAGGAAATGAAAAGCCTGATCAACGAGGGCTGGCTACGTAGCGAGATCGCTGTTTTATATCGATCGAATGCGCAGTCGCGCGTGATCGAGCACGCGCTGTTCACTGCCGCACTACCGTATCGGGTATATGGCGGCCAGCGGTTCTTTGAGCGGGCCGAGGTCAAGCATGCGATCGCGTATCTGCAGCTAATCGACAATCCGCACAATGATTCAGCATTTCTGCGGGTGGTGAATTTTCCGACGCGCGGCATTGGTGCGCGTTCCATCGAGCAGTTACAAGATGCGGCTAGGCAGTACGGCGTGTCTTTATATGCAGCGGTACCGTATGTGGCCGGCAAGGCGGGCAGTTCGCTGGGTAGTTTTGTCAAGCTAATCGAGGGAATGCGTTTCGAAACCCAGCAGCTTCCATTACCCGAGATGGTTCAGGTGATGCTGGAGAAGAGTACGCTCATTCTCCATTATCAGGGTGAGAAAGAAGGCGCTGACCGAATCGAAAACCTGGAGCAGCTCATCGCTGCAGCAACCGTATTTGTATCTGAAGAAGGCTTTGGTCTGGATGCGCCAGCACTGCTCGGACCGCAAGCACAAGCTGCACAAAATCCCGTACTCACGATGGGTGATGGTACTGAAATCATCGATGCCGATGCGCCTTTGGCAGCGGTGATGTCACCGCTGTCAGCATTCCTTTCGCATGCGTCACTTGAAGCCGGTGACAATCAGGCACAAGCAGGGCAGGATGCAATACAGCTGATGACCGTGCATTCGGCCAAGGGCTTGGAGTTTGATGCAGTCTTTATCACCGGTTTGGAAGAAGGCTTGTTCCCGCACGAGAACAGCGAAGAGTCGGATGATGGCGTCGAGGAAGAAAGACGTTTGATGTACGTTGCTATAACCCGCGCACGCAAGCGTCTGTACATGAGTTTCTCGCAGACGCGTATGCTGCATGGCCAAACGCGTTACAACATGAAGTCCCGTTTCTTCGATGAATTGCCGGAAGATAGTCTGAAGTGGCTTTCGCCAAAGTTGCAGGCGCACTGGTTCGGCCAGCCGCAGCAGAAGGCAGCGTGGGTCGATGCGCCCGAGCTTGGCACTAACCAGATCGCGCAGAAAATGAACCGCGATGTCGGCTGGCGTATCGGTGAAAGCGTGAGTCACGCTAAGTTCGGCGATGGTGTGATCGTGAATATCGAAGGCAGTGGCGCCCAAGCCCGGGCGCACATCAACTTTGGCCGCAATGGCATGAAGTTATTAGATTTGGGTGTGGCGAAGCTAGAGCGACTAGTTTGATGTAACGGCAAGCACGACTCACGCCCAAATAAAGTCAGGCGGCGGTGGTTTGAACTTGCCCACACCTCCCCGTTCTCCGACGACTTCATAGACCACGCCGGACTGTGAAACCATTGCCTTGGGGGTGCTGGCCGACGAAGCGGGTGACTTGATGTTGGTCAGGCCACCAGTACTTGCATGGTCGCCGGCTCGACTCTGTACGATCTGTCGCATCACTGCACGGAACGGCGCACTCAAGGTGTATGCGAGGTTTTTTATCTTGCTCTGCGCGGACTTGGAAACGGTCCCGCCGTCGTTCAGGATTCTATAACCCGTGCTGCTGCCGGCTACGGTAACTCTCGGATGGTGGGTCGCGGTATGGACGCCGGCACGTTGAATAGTCATTAGGTCAGAGAGCCCGCTTGGTTCAGATAATCAGTCGAACGAATATTGGAAGCTTCGACGATTTACCTGCGCGCAGAACTTCCTCGAAGCTTCTCTATAGTTCAATTTTTCTGTAGTGGTTTGTACTCAGGAAGGTGGTCGTCATTCAAACGACTTAATGTCATTTCGATGCTAGTTTTGCTGCCATCAATGGCTTCGTTGGTGACAATTGAGGCTTTTGTATTGGGCGATTCGCCAGTTTTTTGCACCTGTTCCCTGCGCGCATTATCGAATTTCTGTAACGCTTCGTTAACCGACGTGGCTGAATAATGTTTTCCGCTCTTGGCCACGTTAGCCAAAGCAGAGGCGGCTTCTTCGCGAGTCATGCCGCGCTGCATGAAAAGGTTTTCGACGTTTTCTTTACTTGCAGCTGATCGTCCAAGAAATGCATTTCTAGCTTTTTGAAAAAAGCTTGTCGTACCTACCCCCCTCAGTTGAGCTTTCAATTCTCCTGAAGGCTTGTCTTTGGCAGTACTCACCCACATCAAGACATCAGTGTCCTTTTCTTCTCGTCTTGCCTTTGACACGAGTTCGGTCATGCGACCTGCGGCGGTGTCCGGGATGTTTAGCTTTGGTCCTAACATGATCTTTCCTCGAGTGAATATGTAAAAAACATACACTTAGCAGGTCTTGAAGTGAGAAATTCAAAACCTATCCGATCAGTACCGCTTTTTTTAGTTCTGTTCCGGCCGTTCAAACACAGCGGTATAGGTGGGATAGAAAGAGCAGTACATCACGAGGGTGAGGATGACCGACAGCGGCATCAGCAGCATGACGGTCACGAGGGTCTTGCCGAGGAGCAAGCTTAGAAGGGCGCTGATGATGGCGGGTGCGGCGATGCCGATCATCACCCACCCGAGGGAATAGGCAAGGAAAGCCTTGCCGCAGCGGCGTACCGCAAAGAAGCTGTAAAAAATGGCTTTGAACAGCCCCATGCGTTGCCAGGTCGCCAGTGCTGCCGCATGCCAAAACCCCATCGCAAAGGGCAGATACACCAACGCCGAGAACAGCATCGCCAATGGCAAGTTATCAGCGGTGATGTTTTTTTCATCGTCCGGCTTGATCTGGCCGGACAGTAGCTTCCAGAAGGTGCCACCGTCCACCAGTGCTGAGGCAGCAATCGCCAGCGTGGCGGCCAACAGATAAAGCGCCCCTAGTTTCAGCAATGTAGCTAACGCGGGTGATCGGAATGCAGTTAGCAGCAGCGAGGGCTTGACCTTGCGATCCGCTTCGATCTCGACGCAGGCCTGCATGAAAGCCATGGTAAAGGCCGGTACCAGCATGAGCGGTAACAGCTGCCCAATCAGGGGGATGAGCGACAGTGAGAACATCAGCAGCATGTACAACAAGAACAGCATGGATAGCTCGGAAGGCTGGCGCCTGAACAAAGCAAAGCCCTGTTTTATCCAGCCAATACCTTCTTTCGCTGCGATGCTATCCATCAGGCTAGTCCCTCGACGGGGTGGTCTATCC
>JBIKUP010000261.1:0-3282 GCA_044347535.1 Burkholderiaceae bacterium | reverse complement strand
CGCACGCCTAGCACCAGAGCTGAATAGACCTGCGCCTCAAGCGACAAGGGCTCCGGCAACGAGAGCGATAATGGTTGGCCATCATCGAAGGTGACCAACGCGAGATCTTCCTCAAACGACTTCAGCTGCGCACACAACTGCCCTGCCCCATCCAATACGAACGAGGTGCCGTCGAACACTAACTCGTCCTGCGCACCTACCAGATTGAGGTAGACCAAGCCCATCTTCTGCTGGCTCACTGTCTCGCGCAGGGTCTCTATACGCAAATGCTGCTTATGCATGTGATACGGCGATGCATTTAATACCAACAGCACCTGTGCGCCCTGCTCGCGCGCCTTGCGCGGCATTTCTGGGTACCACGTGTCTTCGCAGATATTGATGGCAAAGCGCGTGCCTTTGACATCAAACACGCACACATCATCCGCCGGGTTGAAGTAACGCTTCTCGTCGAATACGGTGTAGTTCGGTAATGCGTGTTTACGGTAAGTATGCAGAATCTCGCCACCACACAAGACGGAAGCAGCGTTGTATTGCGCACTGCTTCCTTCCCGTAACGGGTGACCCACGACAACGCGCAAGTCGGGTAAATCAGCGAGCTGCGCGGCGAGATCGCGCAACGCGCTTTGTGATTTTGCGTAGAATGAAGCCCGCAATAGCAAGTCTTCTGGCGGATAACCGACCAGCGATAATTCCGGAGTGAGCACAATATCGGCACCCGCAGCAGCAGCGCGACGCGCTGCATCTACGATGCGCGCGCTGTTACCGGCGAGGTCACCAACGGTGCTGTTTATTTGGGCAAGGGCTACAGTGACTGGCATCACGAAGAAACGGTTTGATAGAGAGCCCGACGGTCTATGACTCAGACGCCGAATAGCCCGGATTATCGCACGCGCATTGTCTCTTCATTATCGGAGGTGGGTCAGCCGGCCTGGGATGGATTGGTACAAGCGCAGCCGGACGCGAATCCCTTTCTGTCGTTTGCTTTTCTGCATGCGCTGCATGAGTCAGGTAGCGCGTCGGACGAGAAAGGCTGGCAGCCGCAATATCTGACACTCTGGCGCGAACAAGCGCTGGTGGCCGCCCTACCCATGTATGCCAAGTTTCATTCCTACGGTGAGTACGTATTTGACTGGGCCTGGGCTGACGCCTATCGCCGCAATGGCCTGGATTACTACCCCAAGCTGCTGAGTGCGATTCCCTTCACGCCCGTCACCGGATCGCGCCTGATGGCGGTCGACACAGACGCTCGCGCCGCTTTAATCGGGGCATTAAAAGACGTCCAGCGCAATAGCGGTTTGTCATCTACCCATGTGCTGTACCCGCCCGAGGCCGAGGCGCAACAACTCGCAGCGGCAGGTTTTATGTTGCGTAAGGGTGTGCAGTTTCATTGGCAAAACCAGGGCTATGAGAATTTCGAGCAATTTCTCTCTAGCCTGGAGCAGAAAAAGCGCAAGAACATTCGCGCAGAGCGGCGCAAGGTGCATGACGCCGGGATCACCCTGCGGCAGGTGATGGGGCGTGATGCCAGCGACACTGATTGGCGATTTTTTAAAAGTTGCTATGACCAGACCTATCGCGAGCATTACTCAACGCCTTACCTGAATCTGGATTTCTTTTTGCGTATCGGCGAAACCATGCCAGACAATATTCTGCTGGTGATTGCCGAGCGCGATGGGCTGCCGATTGCGTCCTCGCTCCTGATCTATGATCAGAACGCTTTGTATGGTCGTTATTGGGGATGTATCGAGCAGCACGCTTGCCTGCATTTCGAGACCGCGTATTACCAGCCGCTGGAGTTTTGTATCACGCACCGTATCGGCGCATTTGAAGGTGGCGCTCAGGGCGAACACAAAATGGCACGCGGCTTTTTACCGCAGCAAACTTGGTCCGCCCACTGGCTGGCGCATCCTTCGTTCTCGGATGCGGTGGAGCGCTTTCTGCGTCAGGAAGGCAAGGGCATGGAGGCGTATGTTGGCGAATTGAACGAGCGTAACCCGTTTAAGTCCTGAGCCGGATGCGTCAAGCCTTGTTCAGCTCGCGCTTGTAGTTCTCGACACCCGCCAGAATTTCTTTCTTTGCTTCGTCCGGGCCGTACCAGCCATCGACCTTCACCCATTTACCGGGCTCGAGATCTTTGTAGTGCTCGAAAAAATGCTGAATCTGCTGCAGGCGCAGATCATTCATATCGTCTGGCTTTTGCCAGTGGGTGTAGATCGGCAGTACTTTATCGATCGGCACCGCGAGTACTTTGGCATCACCGCCTGATTCGTCGGTCATTTTCAGAACGCCAATCGGGCGGCATCGAACCACCACACCAGGAATCAGTGGGAATGGCGTGATCACTAGCACATCAACCGGATCGCCATCATCGGCAATGGTATCCGGCACGTAGCCGTAGTTACACGGGTAATGCATCGATGTACCCATGAAACGATCGACATACAGCGCACCGGTTTCTTTGTCGACCTCGTACTTGATAGGGTCAGCATTCATCGGAATTTCGATGATGACGTTGAAATCGTTCGGCACATCACGGCCGGCCGGCACATTATTGAGACTCATTGTGATCCTTGGTTACGATGGGGAAAATTTTATTGATGCGTTTTACTTGCTTGATTTGGAATTAGGTACTTGGGTAGTCAGGGCACACAAGCGAAAGTGCGTTGCTGCCGCCTCCGGTTGCCCCAGTACTTCATACATCTGTGCAAGACGCAGATGTGCTTCTTGCAAAGTGATGCGATCACTGGCGCCGAGTACCGCCTGTTCGAGATGACGCTGCGCCTTACCCCATAGCTTCTGTTTTTGGCATAGCGCGCCGAGCAACAAGGCCAGCTCGGCATCATTAGGACGCTCACGCAGCCACTGCTCGACATATTCAATTTGCGATAACAAGCTCGCCGAGCCCTCTGGTGCTGCACACTGACGGTAGGCGCGCATGAGTCGCACATCCCACTGCACTGCCAGCGCCTTTTGCAGAATATCGGCCGCATCTTGCTGTCGACCGATTTTCATGAACGCAGTAGCCGCCAGACTAGCTACTGCCGCGCTCTGCCGGTCAACCGTAGGAATGGTGGCCCAGAGTTTTTTTAGGGATTCTGCATCCTCGGCTGCCTTGGGCAACAACGCCTCATAGGCCAAATCACGCAATCGTCGTGAGAGGGTCGGATGCAGGGCGTTATGCTTATCTAACAAATACACCAGCCGCAGCACCTCAGGCCAATTGCGTGCGCTCTGATTGACCTTGAGTGCGAGTCTCAGTGCATGTGCATGACGGATGCCACT
>JBIKUP010000260.1:0-3283 GCA_044347535.1 Burkholderiaceae bacterium | reverse complement strand
GGTTGAGGTAAAGCCCACCGCATGACCAGCCGACTGACACAACTCATCGAATCCATCGCGGGCTTCAACGCCGACTCCTTGCGCGTCGATATCGCGCAGCAAGCGATCGCGAATGCTATTCAATCAATCACGCAAACCGAACGCGTACCGCTCAAGCAAGCACTCGGTCGTACGCTTGCCCATGACATCACCGCACCGATCAACGTGCCGTCTTACGATAACTCGGCGATGGATGGCTATGCGTTTTCAGGTGCCGACCTGACGCAAGGCGAGATCACGCTCAAGGTCGTCGGAAAAGCGTTCGCAGGACACCCCTACCCTCAGCCGGTACATGCCGGTGAATGCGTACGCATCATGACCGGTGCGCTGATGCCGCGTGGCTGCGATACGGTTATCCCGCAAGAGTTAGTGGCTGAGGCGAATGCCCAGTCCATCACGATCGAATTCGATGTGATTAAGGCAGGTAGCAACTTGCGCCTTGCCGGAGAAGACTTGCCCGCCGGAGCCACCGTACTTCACCAAGGACGTTTGCTTACGCCATCTGATCTTGGCCTGATTGCTTCGCTTGGCATTGCCGAGCTAGACGTCATGCGTAAACTGCGCGTTGCATTCTTTTCTACTGGCGACGAGCTACGATCAATTGGCCAGCCACTTGATGAGGGCTGTGTCTATGATAGCAACCGCTACACGCTGCACGCGATGCTTGATCGCGCAGGGTTCGAAGCGATTGATCTCGGTGTTGTGCGGGATGACCCAGTGGCGCTGGAGCACACACTGCGTGACGCATGCAGACAAGCCGATGCTGTCATTACCACTGGCGGTGTCTCCGCCGGCGATGCCGATCACACCCGTGATTTGATGGGCCGCCTCGGCGAGGTCCTGTTCTGGAAAATTGCGATGCGCCCCGGCCGACCCATGGCCTTCGGCCAGATCAACGCTGATGGTAAAAGCGCACTGTTTTTCGGCCTACCCGGCAACCCTGTTGCGGTGATGGCGACTTTTTACTTCTTTGCGCGCGACGCACTTTTGCAATTGCAGGGAACAACGCCAGTTCGATTACCCATGATCCAAGCGATCAGTACACACCCCATCAAAAAACGTGTAGGCCGCACCGAATACCAACGTGGTGTGATGACCTATGACGCCGCAGGTATCGCGCATGTTCGCCTAACCGGTGCCCAGGGCTCAGGGATTCTCAGCTCAATGTCTGAGGCCAACTGCATGGTCGTACTTGCCCATGACGAGGCCGATATTCAAGCTGGCCAACCGGTCAGCACAATTCCATTCGCCGGTTTGATCTGAAGCGGCTTCGTCCAAGTATCAAGCTGGATAACAGCGGCTTATTTGACATGGAAACTCAAGATTTGGCATCCGAAGCGGCCTAAAAGATACTCAAGCCTGCTAACGCATCAGCGTAGGAATATTCAAAGGTCAAGGATGATCCGGGTGCATTAAAATACCAAGTTGAATGCACCTACGTACACTTCCACATCACTGCTTCGTAGATTCAACCCGGCTTGTTTTTCATCCAGTCCGCCGTCCCAAAGAAGGCCTCCAACAAGAGGTCTTCTTTTTTTTCACCATAGCCAAGATCCCGCATCGCCAGCAGCATACAGGTGAGCCATTCATCACGCTCCTTGGAGCCTATCGGAAACGGCAGGTGACGCGCGCGCAAGAATGCAGGCCCGTACTTTTCGGTGTACAGATCAGGACCGCCGCTCCAACCTGACAAAAACCGATAGAGCTTGTCGCGCGATGCGTCCAGCGACGGTGGATGCATCGCCCGCAGCGCCGCAAACTGCGGCTCAAGGTCCATCAGATCGTAGAAACGATCGACTAACTCGCGCAGCTTTTCGTCACCGCCCATCTGTTGGTACAGGCTAGGTTGCTCAGATGCTTTTTCGTCCATTGATTGAATCATTCTGGTTCACCTAACGAATCATAACGTAGGTAGCTGCCGTTCCTTGGCTCGGCACCCACATTGACGCGGCCCAAGCGAGGGCACTTCCAAAACACAGAACGCTCGAACCGCGTCGAAAAGCTGACAAATGGTCTCCGCCATCGTCAGCCGATAACAATTCCGAGACAAGACCCTCACATGGTTGACCTGATCGCTCGCAATGCGACACGGCTGGAGTCTGTCGTACGCTTCACTGATGTGCTGCTGCTTTATGTAATGGGTGTAATCGCTGATGCGCTTTTCTTTTCTTCAGGGTCCGGTGTGATGAGTGCCACGCATACCGCAGTACTCTATTTCTGCTGCACGCTGGCAGTGGTTGTGTTTCCTCAATTTGCGCTGTACTCATCGTGGCGCGGCAGATCATTGATTCTGATGGCTGGTAATGCCCTGCTTGCGATCATGGTGGTACTGATTGCCGGCGCGGTGTTTGGCTTCATGATCCGACAGCTGGGCGAACTCTCCGTCACTTGGCTGTTTATTTGGTTCGTACTCACGTTTTGTGGGTTTCTACTCTATCGCTGGGCACTATACGGTGTGCTCTCTGGGTTACGGCAACGTGGCATCAATAGCAAGCGGGTCATCATCGTCGGCTACGGTAGTACTGGACGTGAGTTACACCAGCGCGCACGCGCACAACGCTGGACCGGCTACGACGTTGTCGCTGCCTATGTAGGTGACGGTGGCGTAGTGGGTGACGGGAGCATAACGCTCGACGCACCGGTTGAAGCGCTACCCGCGTTGGACGATATACCCGCTGCCGTTGAACGGCACCAAGCACACGAAGTGTGGATCACACTACCGCTCGCTGAGACCTTACAGTTACGGCGACTGCAAGCCTTACTGGGCAATACACTGGTCGACATCCGCTGGGTACCTGATGTGACTGCTGTCAGTATCCTGACTCACCGTACCGTAGAGTTTCTAGGTATGCCGGTGGTGGAATTGAATCACCCCGCCAGTACCGGCACACCTGGCATCCTTAAAGATATCTTCGATCGTGTGTTCGCAGCTATGGTGGTGATCCTGCTATCGCCACTGTTCATCGCGATTGCGCTTGCCATCCGAATCGATTCACCCGGCCCTATCTTTTTCCGGCAACCACGTCTGGGGCTCAACGGACAGCACTTCAAGGTACTCAAATTCCGTAGCATGCGGATTCACCAAGAGGCGGGTAAGGTCACTCAAGCCACGCGTGATGATCCGCGGATTACGACGATCGGTCGCTTCTTGCGACGCACCAGTCTGGATGAGCTACCGCAGTTTATCAATGTACTGATGGGCGACATGTCGGTGGTTGGGCCGCGACCGCACGCACTACCGCAC
>JBIKUP010000259.1:0-3285 GCA_044347535.1 Burkholderiaceae bacterium | reverse complement strand
GTGGTACGCGATGTGCAAGTCAGTATCCCCGGTGTGAGCGACCCCATCATTGGCAAGTTGATTGGACTCGACCCCAAGCATCCACCACAGATCAATCGGGTGTTTCTGCGCAGCGGGCGCATGATTTCCAGTCAAAGTAGCGGCCCACGCGAGGTATTGATCTCGGAAGCTTTCGCGATCGCGCGCGGGCTACAGCCGGGCGACCATCTGTTCGCACTCATCAACGGTAAGCGCGAACGACTTCTTGTTGCGGGTATCGCGCTGTCACCGGAGTTCATCTTCGCGGGGTTTTCTGGCGCACCCGACTTAAAAGGTTATGGAGTTTTCTGGCTTGATAAAAAAGCGCTGGCGAGTGATTATCAGATGGATGGCGCTTTTAATCATGTGAATCTGCGTCTCGCACCCGGCGCCAAGCAGGATGAAGCGATTGCCGGTATCGAACATGTGTTGCAGCCATGGGGCGGTATCCGCGCCTACGGCCGAGATGAGCAGCTTTCGTACACTCGCGTTGAATCGGAAATCAAAGAACAACGCGTGCTGGGCACACTACTGCCTGCGATTTTTCTGGCAATTGCGGCTTTCCTGCTGAATGTGGTGTTGGGACGGCAGATCCTGATGCAGCGCGAGCAAATCGCTGCACTGAAAGCACTGGGCTATGACAACGCGCTTATTGGTTGGCACTACATCAAGCTAGCGCTGCTGATTGTTGCAGTGGGTGTTGCGCTGGGCATGGTGACCGGCGCATGGCTGGGGGAGATGCTGACAACGCTATATCGCAAGAGCTTCAGTTTTCCTGAGTTTTATTTCCGCGTTCGCCCAGCGCTATTGCTGATTGCCCTATTCACCACGGTGAGTGCTGCGCTGGCTGCCACTTGGCAAGCCATTAAAAGTAGCGTTCAGCTGGCACCCGCCGAGGCAATGCGACCACGCGCACCCGGTGTCTATCGCCCCACCATCATCGAAGTACTGGGATGGCGCGAAGCTTTCTCGCCGAGTATGCGCATGGTGTTCCGCAATATGCAACGCAGCAGTATCCGAGCTGGCTTAACGGTGCTTGGCGTCGCCGCATCTATCGCCGTACTCATTGGCGGCACCTTCTGGGGTGATGCTATCGAGCTGCTACTCAATACACAATTTCGGCAGGTACTGCGTGCCGATATTAGCGTCGGCTTGATAGAACCGAGAAACATCACTGCCCTGCATGCGCTGGCGCGTCTACCGTATGTGTCTGCGGTTGAACCTGGGCGCTCGGTACCCGTGCGACTGGTGCATGAGCATCGACGTTGGCGCGGCGTGATCCAAGGCCGGCCAAGTATTCCGCAGCTGCACCGGGTGGTCGGCTTAGATAAACGTGCGATGCCGATTCCCACCGACGGTCTGTTGTTGACTGACCGGCTGGCGCGTAAATTGGGCCTGCGTGTCGGCGATATGGTGACGGTCGAAGTTGAAGAAGGTCAGCGAGCGACGCTCATGCTGCCGGTGGTTGCGGTGGTGAGTGAGCTGATGGGGATGAGCGCGTATATCGAGCGACGCAGCCTCAACCATTTGCTGCGCGAGGGCGATGTACTGAACCGGGCCACGCTACTGGTTGATCGCGGCCATGAAGCCGAGCTGTTGCAACGCATGCAGCAAATTCCTATGGTGGCCGCAGCCTTTAGCAAAGCATCGATGCTGGCGAATGTGCAAGGCATCACTGCGCGTAACTTGCGAATTATCACGGGAGTGCTGACGATTTTCGCGTCAATTATCGCGGTGGGGGTCGTTTATAACCAAGTACGTGTTGCGTTGGCTGAGCGCGCTTGGGAACTGGCGAGCTTGCGGGTGCTGGGCTTTACGCGTGCCGAGGTATCAAAAATCCTGCTGGGAGAGATCGTGCTGGAGATCGCATTGGCGATACCCATCGGCATGCTCGGTGGTCTGGCGCTGGCGAAAGGCATGGTCGCCTTGATAGCAACCGATGAGTTCTTCCTGCCGGCCCAAGTTCAGACCTCGACCTATGCGTATGCGGTGCTTTGCGTCGTGATTACGGGCGTGATTAGCGCGGCGATTGTGAACCGCAAGATTCGGGAGCTTGATTTGGTGGGCGTCCTCAAGACGCATGAATAAATGCGCTTTCTACAATGAAGATCATCGGTAAAGAATATGAAGCAAAAACTCGGATTGCTGACCGCACTGATCATTTTCCTGGCTATTCTCGGTTGGGCGTTTTATCCAAAGCCTTTCGATGTCGATGTCGCAGAAATTCATGTGGGTAACTTCGAGCGCACGATAGAAGAAAGCGGCAAAACTCGCCTGCGCGATCGCTACGTCATCTCCGCACCTGTCGCAGGCAAACTCGCTCGTTTGACGGTTCGTGAAGGCGACGTCGTACAAGCGGGCCAAGTCGTCGCTCTGCTGTGGCCAGCGCCGCCACCACTGTTGGATGAGCGACGTTTGCAAGAACAACGTGAACAAGTCGCAGCCGCAGAAGCCAGCGTCGCACGCGCCAACGCTGGTCTGCAAAAGTCAGCGCTGGTACTTTTACAAGCAGAAGCGGATTTGCGGCGACAGGAATCACTGGCGGCGCGCGGGTTTATATCTCCCCTACAAATCGAGAATGTCCGCTTGACGGTGCAGCAGCGACAGCGCGAACGAGAGGTATCGGCCCAAGAGATTAACGCCGCGCGTCACCAACTTGCGCAGCTACGTATTGCCCTGCAGCGTGTCAGCGGTAAAGAACCACTCGCCAAGCAAGCGGTTTCAGTCACCGCGCCGAGTAGCGGCAAGGTGGTGAAGCTACGACAGCAAAGCGAGGCCATTCTGGCGGCGGGTGCCAACTTGCTGGATGTTGGCGACCCGGGAGCGATCGAGGTGATCGTCGAGCTGTTAACCGAAGACGCAGCGCAGATAAAACCCGGCGCACTCGCCACATTGAGCAACTGGGGCGGGCCTGCCACGCTGCAAGCACGTGTGCGCTTGGTGGAGCCATCTGCTTTCACCAAAGTGTCCGCACTCGGGGTTGAGGAACAGCGAGTCAATGTTGTGCTCGACATCACCTCGCTACCTGATGCTTGGCAGACCCTGGGCGATAACTACAAGGTGGATGTCACGATTCCTGTACAGAGCGCTACCAAGGTGACGATGGTGCCAGTGGGCTGCCTAGTCCCGAGAGGTAGTCGCAGTGCGTTGTTTATACTTGATCATAGTCGTGCCCGAATTGAAGAAGTAGAACTGCTGGCGCGCAATGGGCGCGAGGCTTGGATTAAAACCACGCTTGCCGCTGGCACCAAAGTGATTGCCTATCCA
>JBIKUP010000258.1:0-3290 GCA_044347535.1 Burkholderiaceae bacterium | reverse complement strand
GTATAGCCTCCGTGGGTACAAACTCAATTTGAATGATTACATCAATGCGCAAGGTAAACCAAGTTACGACTCGCTGGCAACGTGCTCGGCGCTGATAATCAATTCGGCAGGCCAGCAAGCCAGCAAGTCAGGAAGCTAGCATGTTGCGCAGTTTAGCCGCGCGCCGGCAGCGAGATCAGTGCAGGCGCGGTGTTGCCGCTTACCTCTCCGGTAAACCTGAAATCAAGATCAGGGCGGCGCCCGGCCACGAGATCAGCGATCGCCCGACCCGAGCCGCAGCCCATGGTCCAGCCCAGCGTGCCATGGCCCGTATTCAGGAACAAGTTGTTATAGCGGCTGCGACCAATGTAGGGAACGTTCGAGGGCGTCATTGGACGCAGTCCGCTCCAGTACACCGGGTTTTCATAATCGCAGGCATGTGGGAAAAGTTCTTGGGTGCGGCGTGTGATCGCTTCACAGCGCACCTCGTTTAATGCACGTGAGTAGCCATTGATCTCTGCTGTGCCTGCCACGCGCAACCGGTCGCCGAGTCGTGAGATCACCAGCTTATGACCATCATCGGTCAGCGACACCATGGGTGCCAACGTAGGCTCCTTGACGGCATAGGTCGCGGAGTAGCCCTTGCCCGGGTAGATCATCAGATCAATACCGATGCGTTTGGCCAGCGGTTGCGAAAAACTGCCCAGTGCCAGTACGTAGCTATCCGCGTGCATTTGCTGATGTCGCCCGTGCTCATCAATTACTTCGACGCCAGTAATCCGTGACGATGCTCCGCTACCTTCGGTGAGCAGTCGTGTCACGATGGTGTTGAAGATGAAACGCGTGCCTAGTTGTTCGCAAGCGTGCGCAAGGCCCGTGGTGAATTTATAGACGTCACCCGACTCATCCGTCGGGGTGAAGTCAGCGCCGACCAGTTTTGATCGAATCGAACTCAGTGCAGGTTCGATACGAACAGCCTCATCGGCGTCAACACTACGGCGTGGGCAACCCAAATCGCGCATCAACTGCGCCGCCGCCAGCGATTGCGAGAACTCGGTCTCGTCGGTGTAAAAATGAAGAATGCCACGCGTCTCGCAGTCATAGTCGATGCCTGTCTCAGCGCGTAGCGCTTGCAGGGTTTGCCGGCTGTATTCGGCGATGGCCACAATCTGGCGGATGTTGTGAGCCGCTCGTGCAGGTGTGCACTCGCGCAGAAATTGCAGTCCCCAGCGCCATTGCAGCCACTCGGCGCGCGGACGAAACAAGAGTGGTGCATCGTCTTGACTCAACCAGCGCAGCAGTTTCAGGGGTGCGCCGGGGTTAGCCCACGGCTCGGCGTGCGATACCGAGATTTGGCAGCCGTTGGCGAAGCTGGTTTCTTGTGCGACGCCGGGTTGACGGTCGATCACCGTCACCTCATGACCTTGTTTTTGCAAAAACCAAGCTGAGGCAGTGCCAATGATGCCAGCACCGAGAACAATCACTTTCATGTTGAATCCTGTGTCAGACGAGTAGCGCTTTCAAATAGCGCTGATCATCAGGGTACGCTATGCGGCGTGTGATCAAGGTACTTGAAACAATGACAGTCAGGAATGATGCGTCCCTAAAGCTGAGTCCTTAGGGCTGAGTCCTTAAAGCTGCGATTTCATTGGCAACAGCAGTACGGACCTCTTCCTGCAAGCGTGTTTCAAGCAATACGCCGAGTTCGTACGCAACTTTGCTAGAAAGTTCCGATGTTGCTGCTTGCGCTGCGATTGGCAAGGCATTGGTGAGCGTATTGAGCAGCTCTGCCTGTAGGCGTGCGCCGAGCGCCAGCGGAAGGTGCTCGCGCAGTGCGGCCTCAATCAGTACTGGCACTTGCAATGACAGTTCGGCAATCAGTCGTTCTGACAGCGCCTCTTCTATCTGCTCGAGCGGAAGAGCGTGAGTGGCAGCATGGATTGTTGGTGCAGCAGCCGGCGCTTCGATGACGTCGGTGAGTACCGGGATATCGATCTCAGTATCTTTCATGATGGATCAGCCACGTGATGAGTGAGCGGGTAGCCACGTTGCTGATAGTACTTGTAGCGCTCACGACCTGCAATCAAATCCTGCTCGTCATTCGCCACCAGCTCAAACATGCGCTCGAAACGTGCAAAGTAATCTGGGGTACGGCGTGACAGATTGATAAGCGCATGATGATGGGGCAGGGGACGCTCGCAATCATCTGTCAACACAATCGGCGTTTGCATTGCCAGCGCATCACCAGCAATCACGTGCGGCAGAAAGTCTTGCTCCGAGAAGGTCCACAGAAGCGCATCGATCTGCGCCAACTGTGCCGGGTCTTCAGCGAACACCACCAGCTTAGTGTTGGCAGCTTGCGCCTTGCGTATCAAGCGACAGGCGTAGTTCAGCTTGTCAGGGACTTTGCTGTGAAAATCGATACGAGTCACGCGCTTGCCTGCACCATGCCGTTATGTCGGAGTAGCGCATCGATGTTCGGTGCACGGCCACGGAATGCGGTGAACGACTCGATTGCTGGCCGTGAGCCACCCACCGAGAGAATCTCGCGATGAAAAGCCAAGCCTGTTTCTGCCAGACGATTCGGGTCCCCTTGCGCTTCTTCGAAAGCACCATAGGCATCAGCAGATAACACTTCTGCCCATTTATAGCTGTAATAGCCAGCTGCATACCCACCGGCGAAAATATGAGAGAAGGAATGCTGAAAACGGTTGAAGGCAGGTGGAATGATCACCGCCACTTGATGCCTGACTTCTGCCAGTAGCTCCGCGACAGTTTGATTGCCATTCGGCTGGTAATCAAAGTGCAGATGCATATCGAACAGCGAAAACTCAACTTGCCGCAGCATCTGCAAGCCCGACTGGAAATTTTTAGCGGCAATCATCTTGTCGTACAAGGATCGCGGCAAGGGTTCGCCCGTGTCGGCGTGTTCAGTCATGTGCTGCAGGACATCCCACTCCCAGCAGAAGTTTTCCATGAACTGCGAGGGCAGCTCTACGGCATCCCACTCAACACCCGAGATACCGGATACGCCGAGCTCATCGACCGACGTCAGCATATGGTGCAGACCGTGGCCAAATTCATGGAACAGCGTGATTACTTCGTCATGCGTGAAATACGCCGGCTTCTTCACACCGTCAATGACAGCGGGTTCAGTGAAATTGCAGGTGAGATAAGCGATGGGGGTTTGCAGATCACCCGCGAGATTTTTACGGCCGCGTGCATCATCCATCCATGCGCCACCACGTTTGCCCTTGCGCGCGTACAGGTCAAGATAGAACTGCCCGATCAGCTGCCCTTTTTTCTCGATG
>JBIKUP010000257.1:0-3292 GCA_044347535.1 Burkholderiaceae bacterium | reverse complement strand
TCGTCACCCAGTCGCGCATCGCCTCGTTCAAGGCATCTTTCAATGTCTTCGAGCCCGACTCCACCGGTACCACGGTGGCACCCAGCAGCTGCATGCGGTACACGTTTTGAACCTGGCGCTTGACGTCTTCAGCGCCCATATACACCACGCACTCCAGACCAAAGCGCGCGCAAATCGTGGCGGTTGCTACACCGTGCTGACCCGCGCCCGTCTCCGCAATCACACGCGGCTTGCCCATACGCTTGGCGAGCAAAGCCTGGCCGATCACGTTGTTGATTTTGTGCGCACCGGTATGGTTCAAGTCTTCACGCTTGAAATAAACCTGCGCACCGCCGTTTTCCAGCGACCAACGCTTGGCGTGGTAAATCGGGCTTGGGCGACCGACAAAATGCTTTAACTCGTAATGAAATTCTTCCAGAAACTCGGGGTCGTGCTGATAGTGCGCGTAGGCCGCTTTCAGATTCTCCAGAGCATACGTAAGGGTTTCGGAGACGAAGCTTCCGCCATAAGGGCCGAAGTGTCCGGACGCGTCCGGGTATTGGTACGCGCCTACGTGCGTGGGATTGTGATCCATGGGTGCCTCTTCATTGCCGGGTTACTCGTGGTCCGCGCTGCGGACCGCTGCGATGAATGCGCGCATCAGCGCGACATCCTTCACGCCCTTGGCAGATTCAATGCCACTGCTGACATCAACCGCGTGCGGGCGCAACTGACGCACTGCGCCAGTCGCATTTTGCGCGTTCAAGCCACCACTCAAAACGGCCCGATGCGCGAGTTCTGCGGGAATTAGAGACCAATCGAATACCTTTCCAGTACCACCGTAAGCGTCACTCCACGTGTCGAGTAGCAACCCGGCAAATAACGGGCTGGACGTACGGTAGGCGTGCTCGAATTCTAACAAATCTGGCGATTTCATTTCTGGCCTGATCCGAAGCGCGCGCAGGAAGGGTCGCCGCACCTGCTCCGCGATGGCGGCGCACTGCGCCGGCGTCTCATCGCCATGGAATTGCAATATCGATATCGGTGCAGCATCAATGCAGGCCTGTACCTCGGCCAGCGTCGGATTGACGAATAGGCCAACTGTGCTGATGAACGCCGGTATTTGCTCGAATAAGGGGGCGGCCTGCTGCGGGCTCAGGTAGCGTGGTGATGGCGGATAGAACACCAAACCGATGGCATCTGCGCCCAGCGCCACGGCCGCCGCCACATCCGATGGGCGGGTCAGACCGCAAAGCTTGATCCGGGTACGTGCGCTCATGTTGGCTTAGTTGAGTATTGGCTCAGTTGAAAGGCAATTCGAAGGGCAGCGTATGCGCTGGGTCGTCCTCGTGCGGCAGACCCCAGCGCGCATCGTAGTCGACTTTTGCCAAGTACAAGCCATCCGGACTGAAAGTCGGTGCGGCGAGTTCACGGTCACGGTTGGCAAGCAACTCGGCTATCCATGTCTGCGGACGATTGCCAGTGCCGACCTGGATCAAAGAGCCGACGATATTTCGCACCATGTGCTGCAAAAATGCATTGGCGCGCAGCGTCACAATAATCGTATCGCGATGCCGCGTGACTGCTACTGAATGCATGGTGCGCAATGGCGACGCGGCCTGGCATTCAGCGGCGCGAAAGGCGGAGAAATCCTGCTCACCCAATAAAGCTTGTGCTGATGCATGCATGGCATCCGCATCCAGCGGTCTGAACGCCCACCCTGCACGCCCTGCCCACAAGGGCGATCGTACCGGGTGGTTGTAGATCACATAGTGATAGGTGCGCACCAAGGCAGAAAAGCGCGCATGAAAACCGTCATCACCACCCGCCACCTCGGCCGCCCAGCGCACCGCAATCGAAGCAGGAAGAAAAGCGTTAACACCCCTCACCCAGGAAAAAGGCTCGCGCGTGACCTCGGTATCAAAGTGCACCACTTGGCCGAGCGCGTGCACGCCGGAATCGGTGCGGCCGGCGCAGGTCGTGGGTAGTGCGCACTGACAGAACTTTGCCAGCGCCTGCTCCAGGCTGTCCTGCACAGTCTGCCGATGGGGCTGCGTTTGCCAGCCCTGCCAAGGCGTACCGTCGTACTGAAGGCCGAGTGCGATGCGTCTCAAGTGGCGTAGAAAGTAGTGGCCCGCGGGTGGGCCGGGAGCGCGCGATTCTACGCCAGTTGCAGCAGCAGAGCCTGTGCTCGCTGGGCCAGCTCTGGATCACGCGCGCTTGCCACCTCGGTGAGTAAATCACGCGCACCGGCGTGATCGCCGATTTCCTTACAAGCCAGCGCGAGCTCAAGCTTGGTACTTAGTACTGAGCTACTGACCGGGCCCTGAGTGATCGGCGCCATCCTCGTGGTCGATGGTGCGGTGTGCGTTGCTATCGGCTCCAGCGAGAAATCGATCAAATGCGATGTGTCAGGCATCGCTTGTTCATTGATTACTTTGTCGTTGACTACTTTGTCACTGATCGCTTTGTTATTGATCACCCTGTCGCTGATCCCTGTTTTGCTGCCTGATGCTTGGCTAGCGACGACGCTATTCGAATTTTGGGGGCTCTCATACGGATTACTGCCGTTCTGATTTCGCGATGTTGATACTGCGGCGGCATCGACGCTGCTGGTCAACGATTTGTAAAGGTGATTATCTGGCTCCAATGACTGTCCGATCTGTGCTGCGCGCGCCCAATCCGACCCCTGACCATGGGTCAGTAAGCGTAGCTCAGCGGCGACCGTGCCGAAGCGCTGATGATCATGTCGAGCCGCATAAATCTCAAGCAGCTTGACCCGCAACGCATGACGCTCAGGATGTGCGCGTAAGGCATCGAGCAGGATTTCTTCCGCTTGCTCATCGCGCCCATAGGCGATGTAGACATCGGCCTCGGCAACAGCATCGACTTCGCTCATGTCGATCTGACTGACCGATGGCACGAAGTTGGAGTGGAACACACTATGCGCGGTATCAATCTGCCTGCCACCCGCCTCACCGATAACGGTGGGCGATATCGTTGGCTCTATCGGGTTGGGAGCAAGTTCATCACCCGCTACGGTGGTACGGCGATGTCGACGCCAAAGCAGAGCAAGTACGAGCAAACCTACGGCTGCGCTTGCACTGACGATCGGGTCGAGCTGAGCTAACGCTACAACATCCTCTGTGATTGTGGATGAGGTTGGTGCTGATGCTGGCGCTGGCGATACAGCTGACGCTGGCGCCGATCCTGATGCTGCCGGTGACGCTTTTGCTGGCGATGGCTTGGGCGCTGGCGTTTGCTCGGCACGTTGCTGCGCCTCGGACAAGGGTTGGCTCTTCATTTCCAGCAA
>JBIKUP010000256.1:0-3303 GCA_044347535.1 Burkholderiaceae bacterium | reverse complement strand
CGCTCGTATGACATCGGGATCGGACAGATCTTGCTTTTGCGCGACCTGTGACATCAGTAGATGCTGCTCTACGAGGAAAGTGACTAGCTCGGTATCTTGTTTTGACACGCCGTGATCACGACAGAAGCGACGGGCATCGGTTTTGCCGAGTACCGAATGATCGCCACCGCGCCCTTTGGCGATATCGTGAAACAGCGCGGCGATATACAGCAGCCAAGGCTGCGCAAAGTTCGCGATCAATTGACTGCAGAACGGGTACTCGTGCGAATGCTCGGGGATTGCAAAGCGACGCACATTGCGCACCACCATCAAGATATGCTGATCGACTGTGTAGACATGGAATAGATCATGCTGCATCTGACCAATGATGCGACGGAAGTTGGGCAGGTAGCGCCCCAGAATCGATAGCTGATTCATGCCACGCAGCGCGTGGGTAATGCCTTTCGGTGATTGCAGTATTTGCAGGAAGAGCTCGCGGTTTTTCGGGTCGCGGCGAAACTTGGCGTCGATACGAAAGCGAGCGTGCCACAACGCACGTTGCGTGCGCGCAGTCATGCCTTTCAACTCGCCATAACACTCCAGCAGCAAGAAGATCTCGAGCATCGCAGAGGGTGTTTGCTCGAACACGTCATCGTGCGAAATATCGATCATGCCGTTCACCTCATTGAACCGTTCATTCACCGGTCGTGAGGCGAGCGGTTGCGGGAACAGGCGCGACTCGATGTTCTGCAACAAGATGCTATTGAGTTGCGTTACCGCTTTGGCCGCCCAGTAATAGCGCTGCATCAGCACTTCGCTGGCCCGTCGATCTTCGCTGGCAGTAAAGCCAAAAGTATCCGCAATCGGCCCTTGCACATCGAATACCAAGCGGTCTTCGCGACGTCCGGCGTGCAGGTGCAAGCGGATACGAATATCTTTGAAGGCGCGTTCTTTTTCTGCGAGTTGCCGCGCCTCGGTACGGGTGATGATCTGACTATCGGCAAGTTCGCGCCACGAGCGTCCCAGTCCGGCTGCTTTTGACACCCACAGAATCACTTGCAGATCACGAAGGCCGCCTGGGCTTTCTTTGCAGTTGGGCTCAAGGCTGTAGGGCGTGTTCTCGTACTTCACATGGCGCTGACGCAGCTCGAGTACTTTGTCTTGAAAAAAAGCACGTGCATCCATTGCCTGTGCATGACGCTGCTGCAGTGAGATGAAGAGTTGCCGCGAGCCCGTGATGCGGCGCGCCTCCAGCAGGCTGGTTTGAACGGTGATGTCGGCATCGGATTCGGTCATGCATTCATCGACAGTCCGGATGCTATGCCCGATTTCCAGCCCGAGATCCCAGAACAGCTGCACTAATTGCTCAAGCTTCTCGCGCAGAGCCGCGTCTGGCGCTGCCGGTAGCAGGATCAGCAGATCAATATCGGAGTGGGGAAACAGCTCACCGCGGCCATAGCCACCGACAGCGACCAGCGTTGCTGTGGATGGCATGTCAAATTGCTGCCACGCTTGCGTCAGGACTTGGTCAGCGTTGCGTGCGATTTGCTTCAGCAACCGCTCTGGTCGCCGGTCGCGCAGATAGTCCTCGACAATTGCCCGCCGGCCTTCCCTTAGCTGTTCGCGCAGAGGGGTCGACAGCGTGATCATTTCAGTCCACGCTAACCGGGCTACCTGCTGCTTGGTTGCTAATAAAAGCGGGCGGTGGTGGCGAGCCCGCCGACACAGTGAGCACCTCAAAACCGGTCTCGGTGACTAGGACGGTGTGCTCCCACTGCGCCGAGAGGCTGCGGTCACGTGTCTTGATGGTCCAGCCGTCGCTCATCTCGCGAATCTCGCGGCGCCCCGCATTGATCATGGGCTCAACCGTAAAGATCATGCCGGCGACTAACTGATCCAGCGTCCCTGGTTTGCCGTAGTGCAGTACCTGCGGCTCTTCATGGAACACCTTGCCGATGCCGTGACCGCAGAATTCACGCACGATAGAAAACCCGGCGTTCTCGGCGTACTGCTGAATCACATGACCAATGTCGCCGAGATAGGTGCCGGGGCGGATGCGCGAGATGCCGAGCCACATAGACTCATAGGTAATCTCACTCAGGCGCTTGGCAAGAATCGAGGGTTCACCGACGAAAAACATGCGGCTGGTATCGCCGTGGTAACCATCGGCAATCACGGTGACATCAATGTTGACGACATCGCCCAGCTTAAGGACCTTGTCGCCGGGGATGCCATGGCAGACCACATCATTGACCGAGGTGCAGATAGATTTCGGGTAGGGGGTATAGCCAGGTGGGCAGTAGTTCAAAGGTGCCGGGGTCACCCCCTGCACGTTCACCATGTAGTCGTGGCACAGCTTGTCCAGCTGATCCGTGCTGACACCCGCCGCCACATGCGGCGTGATGAAATCCAGCACTTCCGAGGCGAGGCGTCCAGCCACCCGCATGCCAGCGATATCTTCCGGTGTCTTGATGGTAATGTTGCCCATGATGCTACTGCGCGGTCGCCGTGTATGGTTGGCGGAGGCAGTCCTGTGAGAGAAGTGCCGATTATAGTCGACCGCCTATTCAGCCGCGCTCGGGTTGGCCTCACTTGGCGAGATGTTCTCAAGGTTTGCGTGGAGCGCGGTTTTCCGAGTAAAATCTCGGGTTAGCTTGTTGGTAGCCGGAACTTGGTAGTGCCGACCGCTAAATTCGTTAGTATTTTTGTAAACAACTTTGTAAATATCGAGTCCGTGCCCCAAGGGTGCCCGTTGAGAGTTTTCTCTGTTCGGGTTGCTGGCCGGTCTCAAGACCCAACCCTGGAGAAATTATGTCTGTCACTATGCGCGAAATGCTGGAAGCTGGCGTCCATTTCGGTCACCAAACCCGCTTCTGGAACCCCAAGATGGCCCCGTATATCTTCGGTCATCGCAACAAAATTCATATCGTCAACCTCGAACAGACCATGGCCATGTTCCAGGAGGCGACCAAGTACATCCGTAAACTCTCCGCCAATCGCGGCACCATCCTGATGGTGGGCACCAAGCGTCAGGCACGCGACATCATCGCGGCCGAAGCACAGCGCGCTGGCGTTCCGTTTGTCGACCAGCGTTGGCTCGGCGGCACCTTGACCAACTTCAAGACCATCAAAACCTCGATCAAGCGCCTGAAAGAGATGGAAGCCGCTATCGCCGATGGCTCGGTTGAAAAAATGTCTAAGAAAGAAGCGCTGATGTTCAATCGCGAGCTGGACAAGCTGCAAAAAGGCATCGGCGGCATCAAAGATATGAACGGCGTTCCTGATGCCATCTTCGTGATCGACGTGGGTTACCACAAAGGTGCG
>JBIKUP010000130.1:0-5122 GCA_044347535.1 Burkholderiaceae bacterium | reverse complement strand
CAGGTTTTTGTCGCCGAGGGTGAGGGCCGTTGGCGTGAATACGTCGGCGGCTACAGTGATTGGGAGCGTGTCAGGGCGCCCGTAGAACCCGTCGACAGCAAGAAGCCGGCGCAAAAGTCGACGGCCAGTGCACCAGCGACTTCGTCAGCAAATTCTGCGGCGGCGAAGTCTTCAGCGACGAATGCATCAGCGACAATTTCCTCATCGGCTGTCGCAAAGCCGAAGAAGCTTTCATTCAAAGAGCAACGCGAGCTGGAGCAGCTACCGCAGTTGATTGCAGATTTGGAGGCGGAGCAGACTCGTATTTCTGCGCGACTCGCCGATGCATCTCTGTATCGACAGTCACCCTCTGAGGCCCAGCAGCTGAATCAGCGTTATGCCGAGATCGATACACTTCTGGTGCAGGCGCTCGAGCGCTGGGAGGAGATCGAATCGCGCTCGTAGGCTAGTTAAGTCGCCGCGACGCAGCGCGTAACTCGGGCAGTTGCTGGCGCAGTAGGTCAGCATCGGAGGCTTGTGGGCATTGCGCTAAATAGGCTTCAAGATCTTCCAATGCGGCTTGAGGACAGTCGAGGTTGGCATACGCAAGTCCACGATCGCGCCGCTCGCTGACTTCATCGGGTAGCAACATCACTAAACGCTGCTGCACATTCAAAAATTGCTGCCAGTGAGGATGTTCTGCAAACAAAGCCTTCAGGTTGCGCAGCATGCGAACCAAGATAGTGCTTGCCGAGGCTTCAGCCAGATAGCTTGCAACCGGCGGGTCGTTCGGGCCCCGACCGTTGATGAAAAAAGGCTCCAGCCTATCTTCGATCTCTTCTCGCGAAAGACTATTGCCATTGAACGGGTCGAGAATGATGTCGCCGTGTTTGACCGAGAGCTTCATCAGGAAGTGGCCCGGGAAAGAGACACCCTGCACCCCAAGCCCGATTTGCTGCGCTAATTCCATATAGATCACTGCGATGGAAATCGGAATTCCGCGGCGGGTTTCCAGCACTTTGTGCAGATAGCTGTTGTCCGGGTTGTAGTAGTCGTTCAAGTTACCGGCAAAGCCCAGCTCTTGATAGAAATAGTTGTTCAGTAGCCTGAGTTTTGGAATGGGCGCTATATCGGCTGGCAAGCGCCGCCGCAGCTGTGCCGCGAACTTGTCGATTTCAAGCAGGCATCCGTTCAGATCAAGCTGGGGTTCATCATCTTGCCCAATGCTGAGCGCTGCCTCGAACAGGGGAATGTGTTCTTCCTCTTGAATCAGCGATGCGAAGTAGTCAAGCGCGTTGATCATGACGTAGCTGCTCTGTTGCCTCATTAACGACTTCAATAATGAATCTCTGGTGTGCTGCATCGTTTGCTTGCAGAGTATCTAGTGCTATCAGCAGGGTCCGTACCTAGTGGGTGACACGACCTACCAGTGCACTGATACTTGGAGCGTCTCAGTGAGATTCTCTCCGGAAATCTGAAAATCGGAAACCCATCATCCATAGCGCGCCAAAATAAACACCGACGCACAGCATCATCACGCTACTCAGCGCGCCAACTCGTAGCCATGGCGCAGCTTGCATCGCGATCCAGTCGAATTTATTTGCAGACCATAGACCCACACCAGCCAGTAGCAGCAGCGCACCCAGCAGTTTGATCATGAATAGCGCCCAACCCGGTTGTGGTCGGTAGATGCCGCGCTTCTTTAAGATAAAAAACAGCAAGGCAGCATTTATGGTGGCGCCTAGGCCGATCGACAGCGCCAAACCGGCGTGGGCAAGGGTTGGCACGAACAGCAGGTTCATCAGCTGCGTCGCTACCAGTACGCCGATACCAATTTTTACGGGCGTACGGATATCTTGTTTTGCATAGAAGCCGGGAGCGAGAATTTTGACCAGAATCAGTCCCATCAGGCCGACACCATAAGCCACCAATGCGCGCGCCGTCATGGTCACCGAGGCTGGATCAAACTTCCCGTAATGAAATAGCGTACTGGTCAGGGGCTCGGACAGAATCATCAGTGCGACAGCAGCCGGCATCGCCAATAGGAAACACAGCCGCAGGCCCCAGTCCAGCAAGGCCGAGTACTCGACCAGATCGCCGATGGCATTTGCCTTGGAGAGGCTGGGCAGCAGAATCGTTCCAAGCGCGACGCCCAGCAGACCTGTGGGTAACTCCATCAGCCGGTCGGCATACGACAGCCAGGAGACACTTCCGTCAGCCAGGTGCGATGCGATGTTGGTGTTGATGATCAGGCTGATCTGCGCCGCTGATACCGCGAAAGTGGCGGGCAGCATCTGTTTCAGCACCCGTCTGACCCCCTCGTCCTGCAATGCGCGCAGCGGGTTAGCACTGATGTGCGGCAGCATGCCGATTTTGCGGAGCGCAGGAATTTGCAGCCCCAGCTGCAACAAGCCGCCGATGAACACGGCAATGGCTAGCGCGTACACCGGTTCTGGCAGCATGGGTGCCAACAGCAACGCCGCCGCAATGAACGACAGATTGAGTAGCACCGGGGTGAAGGCCGGTACGCGGAACTCACGCCAAGTATTCAGAATGCCGCCTGCCAGCGCTACCAATGACATGAACAGAATGTAGGGAAACATGATTCGGGTCATGGTGGTCGACAGCGACATGGCGACCGGGTCTGAGGCGAAGCCGCTCGCCATCAGCAGCACTATCGCCGGTGCAAACACGATGCCAGCGATAGAGGTGAACAGCAGCGCCCAGAACAGTACGGTGGCCACATGGTCGGTCAAGACACGCGTTGCGCGCCGACCCTGCTGATTCTTATACTCGGCAAGGATGGGTACGAAGGCCTGCGAGAATGCTCCCTCGGCAAATAGGCGGCGCAGCAGGTTAGGGATGCGAAAGGCGACGAAGAAGGCGTCGGTGTAGACCGAGGCGCCGAAGGTTCTGGCGATCAGAAACTCGCGAATCAGGCCGGTGATGCGTGACAGCAGTGTCATGCCAGACACTGTGACGAGCGTTCTATGCAAATTCATGGTGGCCGATTATAGCGGCAGAGCATCGGGGTGCTGGCGCGGGTTTTCATTTTGAAAATGCGTCTGCCAGCGGGCCCGCCGCCGCTTGTCGACATGGCTTCTTCAGAGTTTGCCCGGATCTGGATTGCTTTGTTATAATCTCCGTTTTTCGAAATTCGGCGCGGCCATTGGGTCCGGGCCACTATCAGGAACAGTCCATGGCAAATTCCGCACAGGCACGCAAGCGCGCCCGGCAAGCCGTCAAGCAAAACGCGCACAATTCCAGCCAGCGCTCTGCGCTGCGTACCGCCATTAAGGCCGTGCGTAAGGCAATTGAGGCAGGCGATAAGGCTGGCGCAACTCAAATTTTTCAGTCGCAGGTTTCGATTATCGACCGTATCGCTGACAAGAACATCATTCACAAGAACAAGGCCTCGCGCCATAAGAGCCGTCTGTCAGCTGCTATCAAAGCACTGGCCTGATCGGAGGCGCTCCCGAAGCGCCCACCTCAGTTCTTAAGTCTGAAGCAGTCCAGCAGTCGGTAGTTCTAAAGTCTGCAGCACTAACGTCAAGTCTCAGAAGATTCTCAAGATTTACAAAGACCCGCAGCACCCTTGGTGCGGCGGGTTTTTATTTTGGTAAGCCGGATACAAGCTCGCCCGCCTTGATGTTGCGCTGCTTGAACCAGCCCTGACGCATCTCCAGAGCGTAACGCGCCACTTGCTGGCTGCAGTGCTCATTCGTGGTTTGGGGGCGCATGTCTTCGATATTGATGATTCGCCCATCGTCGCCGATGAATGCCACGGATAGCGGGATCAGGGTGTTTTTCATCCACATACACACCTGTCGCGGTGCTGGGAAACGGAAAACCATCCCCTCGTTCTGACCCAGTTTTTCGCGAAACATCAGGCCGCGGTTGCGCGATTCCTGGGTGGCGGCGAGTTCGGCCTGAATCAGGTGCACACCAATGCTGACGGAGATCCGCGGGAAATCTTGCGCGCCGCTACCCATCGGTAGCACACATGCGAAGAGCAATAGCAGTTTTCTCATGAGGATCTCGCCAATGGGGAACCCGGATTGTAAACGCCGCTCATGCCTTGAATTGGCTCAATCTGATGGCCATTCGCTGGGGTCGATCTCGCACCACTCACCCGGCAACAGTGGGTGGGTGGCTAACGATATTGGCCCGATCGACTGCCGCACCAGTCGAAGCGTCGGCAAGCCAACGGCTGCTGTCATTTTTCTCACCTGACGATTTTTTCCTTCGGTCAGGGTGATGGCAAGCCAGTCGGTCGGCACTTCCCGCCGTTCACGCACTGGTGGATCTCGCTGCCACAGCCAAGTTGGCGGCTCGATCCGGGTTGCTCGGCATCCCAAGGTTGTGAAGTCCTTCAATGTCATGGGTTCGCGCAGTCGTACCAGCTGAGATGCTTGCGCCACGCCCTCGACTTGCACCAGATAGGTTTTCGACTTCTCGTAGTCGGGGTGGCTGATTTGCTGCTGTAGCGCGCCGTTGTCGGTTAACAGCATCAGGCCCTCGCTGTCGGCGTCCAGTCGTCCGGCAGGGTAGATGTTTGGAATTCGCAGGTAGTCAGCCAGACTCGGCCGGCTTGGGTGCTGGGAGAATTGGCTGATTACGCCGTAGGGTTTGTTGAAAAGAATGAGCGTCATCGAGCAAGAAATGAGGGCTGGTTTTGTGGCACCAAGCAAAATTCTAGTGCATAATATGAAAAGTTGGTCTTATGTCTTATATAAGACCTGAGTGCATTGTGTCGCATCATCGTGCGCCAGCCGAATTTTGATCTTCGACCTATGCCGCTCGCCGACTACAATCCTGTTATCCGCCAATCTTCGGAGAAAAACGATGGTCCAACATATTAAGGTGCCCGCCGAGGGTCAGAAAATTACCGTCAATGCTGACTACTCGTTGAACGTTCCCGACAACCCGATCATCCCCTTTATCGAGGGTGATGGTACCGGTGTGGATATCAGCCCGGTCATGATCAAGGTGATTGATGCTGCGGTGGCGAAGGCTTACGGTGGCAAGCGGAAGATCAGCTGGATGGAGATTTATGCTGGCGAGAAATCCACCAAGGTGTACGGGCCTGATGTTTGGCTGCCGGAAGAAACCCTGAAGGTTCTGAAGGATTACGTCGTGTCGA
>JBIKUP010000079.1:0-6314 GCA_044347535.1 Burkholderiaceae bacterium | reverse complement strand
ACCTTCTTATTACAAGTGGGTCGATAAGTTGACGACAATGCTTGAAATAAAAAACCCTCGGATTTACCGAGGGTTCGGATATGCAACTGGTCAGTTGACGTTAATCAGCTGGCGAGTTGGATATTTGAAGCTTGCTTTCCCTTTGGGCCTTGGGTTACATCAAAGGAAACCTCTTGGCCTTCTTTCAGGGTCTTGAAACCGGACATCGTGATTGCAGAGAAATGCGCAAACAAATCTTCTCCGCCATCGTCTGGAGTGATAAAACCGAAGCCTTTAGCATCGTTAAACCACTTGACCTTACCTTTTGCCATAAACCAGTCTTTCTAATAGGGGCCGATCACACGAGCGCTAAAAGCAAGAGCCCTGCGTAAAGCTGACCCCCTCCATTATTGCTCCTCTTCATATCAATAAGTGCTATAACCCACATATTGATCTTTTGCATTGTTCTGGCAAAGAATAGAAAAGTCAAGCAAATTGTCAAAAATGCCAGATTCTCTCGGCGAAGCCTTGAAACCTAATCAAATTGCGCCATTTTCAAATTACTCCCCTTAGACAGTTCAGGTTATTGTTGCCAAGTCAGCGCACACCGCGGAAAGCAAGTAATATCGAATTGAGCTTGGATCGCCTGTGTAACGCGGGTTACCCAAGGTGGCGTGGGATATAGAATAGAAGCATGGCAACCAATAGCGACAACGGCACTCTGCTAGTACGGAAAGAGAAAAAGGCGGCGATCAAGCCGCCGCCGATGTATCAGGTAGTGTTGCTGAATGATGATTACACCCCAATGGAGTTTGTCGTGGCCATCATTCAGGAGTACTTCAATAAGGACCGCGAGACGGCGACGCAGATCATGCTCAAGGTTCATCGTGATGGTAAGGGCCTGTGTGGTGTCTACCCCAAGGACATCGCCAGCACGAAAGTCGAATTGGTATTAACCCACGCCAAAAAGGCGGGACACCCGCTACAGTGCGTGATGGAGGAAGCATGATCGCCCAAGAACTCGAAGTCAGTTTGCACATGGCCTTTGTCGAGGCAAGACAGGCCCGGCATGAGTTCATTACCGTAGAACACCTGCTGCTGGCGCTGTTGGACAACCCGTCCGCCGCAGAAGTATTGCGGGCTTGCGCAGTCAGCATCGACGATCTGCGCAAGACGCTGTCTAACTTTATTACCGACAACACGCCGACGGTGCCTGGGTCGAGTGAAGTCGATACCCAACCGACGCTGGGCTTCCAGCGGGTCATTCAGCGCGCCATCATGCATGTACAGTCGGCATCGAATGGCAAGAAAGAGGTGACTGGTGCCAATGTGCTGGTCGCGATTTTCGGTGAGAAAGATTCCCACGCGGTCTACTACCTGCACCAGCAGGGCGTGACGCGGCTCGACGTGGTCAACTACATCTCCCACGGCGTCCGTAAAGATCAGCAACCGGAGCCACAAAAGGCTTCTGAAAGTGCGGATGAGGCTCAGGCAGAGGGGCCACAGAAAGAAAGCGCGCTCGACCAGTTCACACAAAATCTCAATAAGCTGGCCGCCGAAGGCAAGATCGATCCGCTGATCGGACGTGAGGCTGAGGTGGAGCGGGTGATTCAGACACTGTGCCGCCGCCGTAAAAACAATCCGCTACTGGTGGGCGAGGCTGGCGTGGGCAAGACGGCGATTGCCGAAGGCTTGGCTTGGCGAGTGGTGCAGGGCGATGTACCTGAGATTCTGCAAAATGCCGTGGTGTACTCGCTCGATATGGGCGCGCTGTTGGCCGGTACCAAGTACCGCGGTGACTTCGAGCAGCGCTTGAAAGCTGTGCTCAAGCAGATGAAAGCGAATCCAAACGGCATTCTGTTCATCGATGAGATTCACACCATCATTGGTGCGGGTTCGGCTTCGGGTGGGACGCTCGACGCTTCCAACTTGCTCAAGCCCGCGTTGTCATCGGGTCAGCTAAAGTGCATCGGTGCGACTACCTTCAATGAATTCCGCGGCGTGTTCGAGAAAGACCATGCGCTTTCCCGTCGCTTCCAGAAGATTGATGTCAACGAGCCAACCGTCGAGCAAACCGTGCAGATCTTGCGCGGACTGAAGTCGCGTTTCGAAGAGCATCACGGCGTGAAATACTCGGCGTCAGCACTGACTTGTGCTGCAGAACTCGCTGCACGCTTCATCAACGATCGGCATTTGCCCGACAAGGCGATTGACGTGATTGATGAGGCCGGTGCTGCGCAACGCATCCTGCCGAAATCCAAGCAGAAAAAAACCATCGGTAAATCTGAGATTGAAGACATCATCTCGAAGATCGCGCGTATTCCGCCGCAATCGGTCAATCAGGATGACCGCTCCAAGCTGCAGACCATTGAGCGTGATCTGAAGAATGTGGTGTTCGGTCAAGACCCCGCTATCGAGGCGCTTGCTGCTGCCATCAAGATGGCGCGTGCCGGCTTGGGTAAGATGGACAAGCCCATCGGCTCCTTCCTGTTCTCAGGCCCTACCGGCGTGGGCAAGACCGAAGTGGCCAAGCAACTCGCCTTCATTATGGGCATTGAGTTGATTCGTTTCGATATGTCGGAGTACATGGAGCGTCATGCAGTGAGCCGCCTGATCGGTGCGCCACCGGGCTATGTCGGTTTCGATCAGGGTGGTTTGCTGACCGAGGCTGTCACCAAGAAGCCGCATGCGGTGTTGCTGCTCGACGAAATCGAGAAGGCGCATCCGGATGTGTTCAATATCTTGTTGCAGGTGATGGACCACGGCACGCTGACGGACAACAACGGCCGCAAAGCCGATTTCCGTAACGTCATCGTCATCATGACCACCAACGCCGGTGCTGAAAGTCTGCAAAAGCGCACCATGGGCTTCACCGAGACCAAGCAGGCGGGTGATGAAATGGCGGATATCAAGCGGATGTTTACGCCGGAATTCCGCAACCGTCTGGATGCCATCATCAGCTTCCGTGCGCTCGACGAAGACATCATTCTGCGTGTGGTCGACAAGTTCCTGATTCAACTCGAGGAGCAGCTGCACGAGAAGAAGGTCGAAGCGACCTTCAGCGAGTCGCTGCGTAAGTTCCTTGCCAAGAAGGGCTTCGATCCACTCATGGGTGCACGTCCAATGTCACGCTTGATTCAGGACATGATTCGCAAAGCACTCGCCGACGAACTACTGTTCGGTCGATTGATTAGTGGTGGACGTGTTTCGGTTGAAATGGACGACAGTGAGCAAATCAAGCTCGAGTTCAGTGAGGGTGATACGCCACCGGCCGCTCCGGCGCAGGAGGCAGCAGAGGTGGAGTAAGCAGTTTTCCAAACCGCTTCGCTGAAATAAAAAGCCCGCCAATTTCGGCGGGCTTTTTGTTGGCTGATGCAATGGCACCAATCAGGGCACAAGTCAGGGCGCTAGTCAGGGCACCAGTGATTTTTTGCTGGCTTGCCGTTTTCGAATTTCGGCGACTGTATCGACCATCTGTCGTTTACGGTCTTCAGTCCAAGGATGTAATGCGGTATAGCTATTCAATACCGTCGCGGGATATCGGCGCGCTAAGCGTTCAAGCGTATCAACCGCTACAGTGGGATTGAATCCGGCGCGTGCCAGCATATACAGTGCGATCCGGTCGGCTTCTTGATCCAGCTTCTCATCCATAGTCTTCAAACCAGCGCTACCGGCGAAGCCACTCAGATCCGGCTTGGGCGGTAGCAGGGTATCGATGATCGATGCCATTGTGGCCCGCGTCTGCATCGTGGTGGCATGCAGTTGTATATTGTGGGCGATCTCTCGCGCCAGAATGACGGCGAGTTCCTGATCAGACACTTCAGCGAGCAACCCAGCGGTGACCATGATGCGTCGCCCGTCCGAGTAAGCATTCACGTGCGGCGCGTTACCAATATCGACGGTATAGGCGCAGGCAGTCGTGAGTGCCACTTTCAGCGTGATAGGTGCTTCATTGCGCAGTACTTGTACATCGACTTCAGTGGTCTGCTTTAAGAGCGGCGCGAGTAATCGCGCAGTCTCGGTCTCGGCTTGCGGACCTAGCGGAAGCGTTTTGCCTGCAATCGATAGCAGCGCATCGCCACGCTGCACGCCAGCGCGTTGTGCGCCGCTACCGTCGAGTACTTGCACGACGCGTAGCTCGTCCCCTTTGCCTAGCCGGGCGACAGCAGCATCACGTAGTTCAGCCGGAAATGAATACCGGTTCTTTGCGGTAAAGCCGAGTAGGGGACGTGCAGCAGTTTTGCAGAGAACAGCGTTCTTAACGATTAGCGGTGCAATGACCCGATAGACCCGATCCTGTCGTGCGATCAGTCGGTCAAATTCGGCCTCACTCTCCGACCGACTGACCGTGCTACCGGGCGTCGCCGGAAGGGAAGTGGTCGGTGTTGCGGGTGATGGTGTTGCGGCTGGTGGTATGGTGAGTGAGGAGCATCCGGCCAAAGCAAAGACGGCAAGCAACGCGGGTAAACGGTGCGCGCTGAGCCTAGTCTGCATTGGATCTATCTCAGCCCTTGCCAGTACTTCCGAAGCCGCCGGCGCCGCGTTCAGTTTCCGTAAACGACTCGACGACATTGAAGGCAACCTGCAATACGGGAACGATCACCAACTGCGCCAGACGCTCCAACGGATTTAACACGAAAGCACTGCTGCCCCGATTCCAAGCCGAGACCATTAGCTCGCCCTGGTAGTCTGAATCAATGAGGCCCACCAGATTACCAAGCACGATCCCGTGTTTATGGCCCATGCCACTGCGCGGCAAGATCATCGCCGCGTAAGCAGGATCGGCGATGTGGATAGCCAGACCAGTCGGTATCAGATGCGTACTACCCGGCTCTAGTGTGAGTGGTGCGTTGATGCAGGCACGCAGATCGAGGCCTGCGCTGCCAGGCGTGGCGTAGGCGGGCATTTGTTCACGCAGCCGCTGATCCACTACTTTGACGTCAATGGTTTTCATGGTTAACCAACTCAGGGTGTTAATCGTTTTGCGATCTCGACGATCAGTCTATCTGCTAGCTGATCTTTACTCGCGCGCGGTAAGGGATGTTGACCCTGCGCATCAAACAGTACGAGTTCATTGTCATCTTTGCCGAAGGTTTGATGCCCAATATTGCCAACTAATAGTGGAATATTCTTCTTTAAACGCTTGGCCGCGCCGTACTCGAGTAGATTTTCCGATTCAGCTGCAAAGCCAACACAATAAGGTGGCGAGGGTAACGCAGCGACCGCTGCCAAAATATCCGGGTTTGCCTTGAACGACAGCGATGGCGCAGCGGCATCCTGCTTCTTGATCTTCTGTGCGCTGACCTCGGTCACCTGCCAGTCAGCGACCGCTGCTACCGCGATGAAAACGTCTTTATCGCCAACACTCGCCATCACCGCGTCATACATCTGCCGGGCGGTGGTCACTGAAACGGTCTGTATACCGCTCGGTGGTGTGAGTGCAGTCGGACCAGACACCATGGTGACGGTGGCACCTGCCATCGCAGCGGCACGCGCAATCGCATACCCCATCTTGCCGGACGAGAGATTGGTAATACCGCGTACCGGGTCAATCGGTTCAAAAGTCGGGCCTGCCGTGATCAATACTTTTTTGCCGAGTAGCTGTTTCGGATAAAAGAAGCTCGCCAGCGACTCCAGCAGTGACTCAGGCTCCATCATGCGACCGAGGCCGGTTTCCCCACAGGCTTGCTCACCTGCGACAGGGCCTAGCAGGTGCACACCGTCTTGCCGAAGCTGCGCGGCGTTACGCTGTGTCGCAGGGTTTTCCCACATCTCGACATTCATTGCAGGTGCAATCAGCAGCGGTAGCGTCGCTGGACGTGCCAGACAAAGTGCTGAGAGCAGATCATCTGCCGCGCCATGCACCAGCTTACGCATGAAGTCTGCCGAGCATGGCGCGATCACGATCGCGTCCGCCTCTCGGGTCAGATCAATATGCGCCATGTGATTGGAGATTCGGCTATCCCACTGATTTGAGAATACCGGGCGCCCGGATAAGGCCTGCATCGTGACGGGTGTAATGAATTGCTGTGCAGACGCCGTCATGACCACTTGCACTTGCGCACCGGCTTTCACCAGCCCACGCGCTAGTTCTGCGGCCTTGTAGCAGGCAATGCCACCGGAGAGGCCAAGTACGATGTGTTTGCCTGCAAGCGTCATGGGGTTCAGCGATTGACTCGCCGCAATTCATCCAGCACGAATAATGCCGCACCTACGGTGATCGCGCTATCGGCTACGTTGAATGCCGGCCAGTGCAGCGTGCCAATATGAAAATCGAGAAAGTCGATCACATGGCCATACAGTACCCGATCGATCAGGTTACCGACTGCACCGCC
>JBIKUP010000255.1:0-3328 GCA_044347535.1 Burkholderiaceae bacterium | reverse complement strand
CACCATGTGCCATCAGATGTCCGGCCATATTGTCAGTGATAAGTGTGGTCGGAATACCCTCTTGCACCATTTCCCATGCAGTCAGTCGTGCGCCTTGCAGAAATGGGCGCGTTTCATCAGCAATCACACTGATACGTTTGCCAGCAGCCACCGCGGAGCGAATAACGCCGAGCGCCGTGCCATGCCCTGCTGTGGCAAGCGCACCGGCATTGCAATGTGTGAGTACGCGTGCGCCGTCAGCGAGTAGCGCGGCGCCATGCTCACCCATTTGCTGGTTGATACGGATATCTTCTTCGTGAAGCGTCTTTGCTTCGGCAAGTAATGCGGCAGCTAACTGTGAGGGGCTTTCTTGCGATTGCTGTGCTCGACAGCGTTGCATGCGGTCGAGTGCCCAGAACAAGTTCACGGCTGTGGGACGGCTTTGGGCCAACACTGCAAACCCGTTATCAAGTGCGGCATCAAATGCCACGCGCGCTTCCGACTGCAGCCGCAAGGCTTCCAATGCGACACCGTAAGCCGCAGCAACCCCAATTGCGGGCGCACCACGTACCACCATGCGACGGATACCTTCGGCGACACCGGCTGCGGAGTCGTAGGATAAATACTCGAATACCGCTGGCAAACGCGTCTGATCCACCATATCCAGGTGGCCATAGTCAGGTGCGTCATGCCAGCGCAGCGCGACGACTTTGTCGGTGTTAAGAATATTTGACATGTTATTGGGACTATTTAAAGTCTTTAATAAAATGAGCGTCAGACATGACGCGTGCGCTGCCTAGGCGGGGGCGGCGAGGACAGTACGTGTAGTACGGCGAGGCGCCCCCAACAACGGCAGCGACATTTTTTAGGGACTTTTAGTCGCCTTCGAATTCGCAGAGGGTAAATACCGTCAGCCCCATTTTCTCGAGCTTGGCACGCCCACCCAAATCGGGCAGGTCAACCACAAACGCACACTCTACGACGGTGCCACCCAAGCCACGAACCAGCATGACGGTGGCTTGCGCTGTACCACCGGTCGCCAGCAAGTCATCAATCACCAGCACCTTATCGCCCGCTTCGATGGCGTCATCGTGCATCTCGATACGGTCGTGACCATACTCAAGGGCATATTCATGGCCAGTGGTCTTGCCGGGAAGTTTGCCTTGTTTGCGTACCGGCACAAAACCTACGCCCAGCGCATAGGCTAAAGGTGCGCCGAACAAAAAGCCACGCGCTTCGGTGCCTGCAATTTTGGTGATGTCGCGACCCCGGTAGCGTTCGACCAATTGATCAATCGTGCTACGAAATCCATCAGCATCTTTGAGTAAGGTGGTGATATCTCGAAACTGAATGCCGGGCTTTGGATAATCCGGAATCGTCCGAATCAAGGATTGGATATTCATGGTCTTGTTGTCTCCGTGGCGTGTTTGCCATAGCTTTTGAATCGCTCGATCACAGCCTGCATTTCTTCTTCAGATAGCAGAGTAGGGTTACCGACTTGGCGAGCGATTAGATACTGCTGGCATAAAGATTCCAGCTCAATCGCGATAGCCATCGCCTCATCCAGATCGCGGCCAAGCGTGATCATGCCGTGATTGGCCAACAGGCAGGCTTTGCGGTCTCGTAGCGCTTCAACGGCATGGTGCGACAAGGTATCGGTACCAAACAAGGCATAAGGTGCGCAGCGCACCGAATCGCCGCCTGCGATGGCGATCATGTAATGAAACGGCGGTAGGGCTTCTCGCAGGCAAGCTAATGCAGTAGCGTGCGGTGCGTGCGTGTGAACGACGGCATTGATCTCCGGACGTGCACGCAAGATATCTGCATGAAACTGCCACTCGCTCGAAGGCTTGCCGACTCCGATGACTTTGCCATCGAAGTTAAGCGTGACGATGCGTGAGGGCGTCATCTCATCGACTGGCACACCCGATGGCGTAATCAGAAAATGATCACCTTCGCGACAGCTGACATTACCTGAAGTGCCGCGATTCAGACCGGTGGTCTCAAGCTGCTTACAGGCAGCAAGGATTTGCTCCCTTAACGGTGCGCTCATGAGCTCAGCATACGGCCGGCGACTGCAGAGAGCTTATCGAGCATCACAGGATCCCGTGCTTCAGGTGCAGTAATCAGTGCGAATTGCAGTGCGCTTCGGCAGCTGCATTGTGTCGATGCAGCGTCGGCTTTTAGCTGCGGCACTACGTGCTTGACCAATTCGCGGCCTTTGTTGGCGTTCGCCACTAACACGCCGATGATTTGCTCAACCGTTACATGATCATGATCCGGATGCCAACAGTCGTAGTCAGTCACCATCGCAACGCTGGCGTAGCAGATCTCTGCTTCGCGCGCGAGTTTGGCTTCGGGCATATTAGTCATGCCGATTACATCACAGCCCCACTGCCGATATAGCTTTGATTCCGCCAAGCTGGAGAACTGCGGGCCCTCCATCGCGAGATAGGTGCCGCCGCGCACGGCGTTGATGCCCGCCTCTTGCGCTGCCTGTTGCAGATGATCGCCCAATCGCGAGCAGACTGGATGCGCCATCGACACATGCGCCACCATGCCACGACCGAAGAAAGATTTTTCGCGTGCAAAGGTGCGATCGATAAATTGATCGACGATCACGAAGGTTTCCGGCGCGAGTGATTCCTTGAGCGAGCCGACGGCAGACAGCGACAAGATGTCGGTCACCCCGAGGCGTTTCAGTGCATCGATATTGGCGCGGTAATTCACCTCGGACGGCGGGATTTTGTGGCCACGACCATGGCGGGGCAAAAAGGCCATCGCCTGACCAAACAAGGTACCGGTCAGGATTTCATCCGACGGCTCGCCGAACGGTGAAGAGACTTTGACCCACTGGCGGTCTTGCAGGCCATCAATGTCATAGATGCCGCTACCGCCGATGATGCCGACGACCGGGCCGGGAGGATGCTGAGCCATAGGAAATTAAGGGTTAGGGCAGGGTGAGCCGGAAGGGTACCAAATCTCGGACTGTGTCTCTGCGTTAATAAAGCGTTGACGGGCTCCCCTACACCGTCTATAGTTAATACGAATCGTTCTCATTTAGATTTCTGAAGAATTTAATGCACCCAATCTCCACCCGTCCCGGCTTGGGCTATGCCGCGGTTTCTTTTCGCACTGCGATGGCATGCGGCTTGTTGGCGGTGTGCGCCGGATATTCTGTTTCTGCCGCCGAAGTAAGTGCTGACAAATCCAGCGTTGGCACGGAAGCGATCAAGCTAAGTGTCAATGAGGTCAAAGCCAGTACCAGCGAGGTCACCGTCTTGCCAAGGGTCGACGTAATTGGTAGCGGTACACGCTCGGGTACTGAAAGCAGTGGATCAGCCGCCGT
>JBIKUP010000253.1:0-3341 GCA_044347535.1 Burkholderiaceae bacterium | reverse complement strand
GGAGCAGGGATGAACTATTTGATGGCGAGGGTCGGTGCAATTGCAGTGCTGCTGCTCGGGCTTGCAGCGTGTAGTGACGGCAGTGGCGTCAGCGGCGCCACCTCTTTGGGTGTTAGTGGCAGCAGTGCCGGCAGCAGCAGCCTGGTGAGCGGTTCGCCAATTGGCGGGAGCTCTGGCGGCACGGCACATGGGCAAAGTCCCTGCCCCTCCGGCGTATCCGCGTGCAGCGGTGCGGCGCTGGGCGTGTCAGTCGGCACCATACAGCTCAGCCGAAACGGTCTGCAAACCATCGGCCTCTCGACCAGTGATCTGCTGCCCACCAATAGCAACACCGCCGAAGCATTCGGCTTGCTGCCCGCCAATGAAGGCTTCGCAGAACTTCGTGTTCTGCATGACGCCGATGCGAGTATCAGCGCGGTTGATTTATTGCTGTCGCAGCTCAAGCTATTTTGGGACGGCCAAACAGAGCGGCCTCGCATTATTGAAAACTTTGGTTTGAAACGCGGACGCGTTCAACTGGGTGAGCAGGGCATGTCGACCCTGGTAGCGCTACTGCCGCAGGGTGATGCGTTCTGGGACAACAACGCCTCCACATTCACTGGGACCCAAGACCACTACGCAAACAATCATTACTTCGAACGAGCCGCATCGGCTTGTGATGTCAGCGATGCCGCGTGCGTCACTGCTGCCAACAATGGATTACGTTTTCTTGCCGGTAACTGGCGCACCGGTAGTTTGAAACCGAACCAAATCAGCGCGACCCGTTTGCACGAAGATGGCGCGACCCAGGGGCCGGATCAGATACCTTTCGCTGGCTTCAAAGGCTACCGTGACTTGTGGAACTGGAACTATCGCTACGCCCATGTCGCTGGCTGGGTCACCAAAGACACGATCAACATTCAGGAGTGGGGCGGTGGTCGTGAGCACAATAAGGAGCGGCGGGGCACCATTGCATTCGGACAGCTGACCGATCCTGCCTCGTTGCCGAGCACCGGCACCGCCACCTACCGGGGCTATGCGCGCGGCTGGTATAGCCCGGATGGACAAACCGAGGTGTTCCCGATCGCGGCCGATCTTGAAGTCTCGGTGGATTTCAGCGCTAAGCGCGCCACGCTGCGGCTGCTGAATGTGCGAATTGATGAAGTGCTTCCGGCGAACGTGGAACCCAACGTCAAGCTGACCGTCGGCAGCACCAATGTTCTGCCATTCGGCACACCAACCAACACGGCAATTGGTGGCATCGCCCACGGTGACGCCGCCGGTTACGCAGGACTACGATTTTTTGGTCCGATCGATGGCGGCACGCCACCCGAGCTGGCGGGCAGCTTTTCCATCAAGGGTCTTAGCGGGATCACCGCTATCGGTGGCTTTATCGCGCGACGCGTCGTGCAATAGGCCGATCACTTGATAACCCCATCGGGCTCGAATCTCTAGACATTTCGCTCACCAATAGCGCAAGGAAGCATCTCCCCCATCATGACAGGCACGCTCAACAAGGCCATGCTGATCGGCCATCTCGGACACAATCCTGAAGTTCGCACCATGAACAATGGTGATCACGTTGCGCATCTCTCGGTAGCAACGAGTGAAAACTGGAAGAACAAATCCGCCGGCGCGCGGCGAGATGCAACCGAGTGGCATCGCGTAGTGCTATACAAGCGCTTGGCAGAAATCGCCGGTCAGCATCTGAAAAAAGGCGCGCTGGTCTATATCGAGGGCCATCTTCAGACGCGCAAATGGACTGGCAAAGATGGCTTTGAGCGTCACTCGACTGAAATTGTGGGTAGCGAGCTACGGATGCTTCACCGCTCCGAAGAACAACGTCTGGGCTTTGCATCACATGAGGATCCGCTACCCGACCGCGACCTGGTGCGTCGGGTCATCGCTAACGACATATCGAGCTAAATGATTTATCGCTGAATCAGATACCGAACTCGGCGCATACCCGAGGCACATACGGGCGACAGGTGCTCTCTGCCTGTCACCCGTACACGCCTCATTGGAAGTCGTCATGAACGCGATTGATCAGCCCCGCCGCCAAGTTCGAGAGACACAGCCGCTCCATTTCCAGCCAACGCCTGCATTTGTAACGCTATTTGGTGAAGATCTGGATGCAGGGGGCGAAGCCCATGTTCGACAAATGCTTGCTAGTGCCAAGATGCAGCAAGCGCAGATATCACTCGGTCAGCTTGATCTAGAAACCGCACTGAAAAGCGTGGTCGACCACTTGGCAACCGCACGCCAGTTGTTACTGATCGCACATAGCGAGAATTGGTCGCGAGAATACAATGGCGCCAAGAAGACGAGTCACCGGATTATGTTTTCAGCAGAGCGTCGCGAGGTCATGTTGACCGAGGCCCTGCTGCGCCATTTACGCCAAAAAGATTTATCACCCCCTGAGAAAACCTCGCCAAAGTTGGTGATTCATCTGGTCGGCTGCGAGGCCGGCGTACTTCGTTCGCAAATTTCTCGCAGCAACCCGATCTGGAAGTTCGCTTATCTGTTGCTCTATTCAAGCAAAAAAACAACCAGTCTCGACGCTTCTGCAAGTTCGTTGAATGCGGCCATACGCTACGCTGACTTTTGCGATCAGACAGGCCGCGCATTAGACCCGTTCAAGCTGTTTTACATCGCCGGCATACATCGAACCGAGTGTATGACGATGATGGGTGGCGATTTGAAAGAACCCCTGGTCTGGCATGCCCCAAGATCCGTCAGTGCGCTTGCTGATCTGACCTCAATCGCCATGCTAAGTGGCTGCGCTAAAGATTTACGTAAATTTCAGGCGCACGCCGAACAGCTCGACGGACGTGAACGCGCGATGATCCCGGAAATATCTCTGCGCGGGTTGCTGTCGAGTCGAATCGGCCATGACGATCAAGATGGCGTCAGCGCACTGACAAACAGGCACCCGGAGCTTCTGAACGCACCATCGATCAGCGGGCTGCTGCCTTTGGGTGAGGCAATAGAACAAAGGAACATGGCACTGCTGGAAGATCTATTGGAGCAACAGGCCGACCCTGACGTGCCCGACAAGGATGGCGATACCGCGCTAATGGTGGCATTGAAGATGGTCGAACCTGCGGCTATTCCAATACTGCTCAGGCACGGCGCCCGATCGGACTTGACCTTAGGTGGGCGCTCAGTACTCGAGCAAGCGGTGCTAAACGAGGACGTCAAAATGCTGTCGCTGCTGCTGCGGGGTGGTTTGGGCTACAGCCGGGCTGGGCTCGAGGCGCCACTTCAGCGGGCAAAAAGTATGGGCAACGCTGTTATTGAGCATATGCTGCAAAAAGCACTAGCGCGAGCGGATTAACTAGCAATCCCTTCGATCCCCATCC
>JBIKUP010000254.1:0-3341 GCA_044347535.1 Burkholderiaceae bacterium | reverse complement strand
TAATCAGCTACCTCGGTCACCGCTAAGCCATGCTCTGCCAGTAACTTCGCAGTACCGCCGGTCGATAGCAATTTGACGTTCATCGCCGCTAATGCACGGGCGAATTCAAGCACGCCGGTCTTGTCCGACACTGAAATCAGCGCTTGTTTGATCATGATTGGGAAAAGAAGAAAGACAGGGGCTTAGAGCAGGCCATGCTGCTGGAGCTTTTTGCGTAGCGTATTTCGATTAATGCCCAGCATCTCGGCGGCATGCGACTGGTTGCCCTCAGCCCGCGCCATCACCACTTCCAGCATGGGGCGCTCTACCGTCAGGACCACCATGTCATAGACGTTATGGGGTTCCTGTTCACCCAGGTCGCGAAAATACTTCTCGAGGCTTTTGCGAACGACGTCCTGGATGTGGTCTTTACTCATGTTATGTCGCAGTACGGAGAGGTGTTGCTAGGCGGCTAACGGCTCTGCAGCGGGCGCATATTGTAACCGGTCACCCAGGACTAACTGCGATTCAAAAAAGGCGTCCACCGCAGCGAGTTGCGTGGCGCAATCATCGATGCGGTTCATCTGTTGACGAAACAACTCTCCCTCGTGCAAATCACGCACATACCAAGCAATATGCTTGCGCGCGGTGCGCACGCCGAGGTAGTCGCCATAGAACGCGTAATGCGCCTTCAGATGCTGCGCCATGCGCTCGCGAACCTCGCTGATGGTGGGGGGTGCCAGTACCGTGCCGGTGCGCAAGTAGTGGTCGATCTCCCGAAAAATCCAGGGCCGGCCCTGCGCGGCGCGACCGATCATGACCGCATCCGCACCGGTGTAGTGCAAAACATACGCGGCTTTCTGCGGGCTATCGATATCACCGTTGGCTACGACTGGAATGCGAACGGCCGCTTTAACCGCCGCGATGGTGTCGTATTCGGCATCACCTTTGTAGCCATCGGCGCGGGTGCGACCATGCAGGGTCAGCATGGCGATACCGCTGTCTTCGGCAATGCGCGCAATCGTTAATGCGTTTTTGTGGTCTCTATCCCAGCCAGTACGGAATTTAAGAGTAACGGGAACGTCGACCGCAGACACTACCGCTTGCAGTAGCTCTGCCACCAAGGGCTCATCGCGCAGCAGTGCCGAGCCGCACCAGCGGTTGCAGACTTTCTTTACCGGGCAACCCATATTAATGTCGATGATCTGCGCACCACGGCCGACATTGAAGCGCGCTGCCTCGGCCAGTAATTGCGGGTCAGCTCCGGCGATCTGAACCGCTTTGGGTTCCATCTCACCGTCGTGATTGGTACGTCGCGTGGATTTGTCAGTGGCCCATAAGCGCGGGTTCGAGGCGGCCATTTCAGAAACCGCGTAGCCGGCGCCCATTTCTTTGCAGAGCTGACGAAACGGCCGATCGGTCACACCGGCCATGGGCGCAACGAACACGTTATTTCGCAGTTGATAAGGGCCGATTTGCATGATGATCAGTGAGCGGGTGCCACGTGTAGCCAGAAAGTGACCGGACCATCATTCACCAGCGCGACCTTCATATCAGCACCAAAGCGACCCGTCTCAACGTGCGGGTGCGCTTGGCGTGCGCACTGCACGGTGTAGTCAAACAACTCGTTCGCTACGGCAGGTGGCGCGGCCGGCGTGAAGGAAGGTCGCGTGCCGGATCGTGTGTCAGCAGCGAGCGTGAACTGCGGTACGAGCAGCAAGCCACCATTCACTTGTGCCAGATTCAGATTCATCTTGCCCTCGGCATCACTGAAAACCCGAATACCCAGTAATTTATTGAGCAGCGCATCGGCTTCCTTGCGGGTATCGCCACGCTCGGCGCATAGCAGCACCAACAAGCCTTGATCAATTTGTCCTACGACTGCGCCATCGACACGCACACTCGCCTCAGACACACGTTGCAGCAAGCCGATCATGGGCGTTTGCTTACGACAGCGTCACGCGCGCGAATTTACGCTTGCCGACTTGCAGTACAAACGTACCGCCAGGCACTTTCAGACCTTTGTCGCTGATGGTTTCGCCGTCAATGCGTACGCCACCTTGTTCGACCATGCGCAAGGCCTCGGAGGTCGAGGAACATAGTTGTGCTTGCTTGAGAAGTTGCCCGATACCCAGCGGCGCACCGCTGAGCGTTAACTCTGGTATTTCGTCTGGAATACCACCGCGAGCGCGATTATCAAAATCTGCCAGCGCGGCCTCGGCCGCAGCGCGCGAATGAAATCGTTCAACAATTTCTTGACCGAGCAGTACCTTGACCTCACGGGGGTTGCGTCCACCATCGACATCTTTTTTGAACTGCGCGATCTCTGCCAACGAACGGAATGACAGCAAGTCATACCAACGCCACATGGCAACATCAGAGATGCTCATCACCTTGGCGAACATGGTGTTAGGTGCTTCGGTGATACCGATGTAATTGTTCTTGGACTTTGACATCTTCTCGACGCCATCCAGCCCTTCCAGCAACGGCATGGTGAGAATGCACTGCGGTGTCTGGCCGTAATCTTTTTGTAGTTCACGCCCCACCAGCAAATTGAATTTCTGATCGGTGCCGCCAAGTTCGAGATCAGACTGCAAGGCAACCGAGTCATAACCCTGCATTAACGGATACAGCAACTCATGCACTGAGATCGGCGTACCGGCTTTCAGTCGTTTGGTGAAATCTTCGCGCTCTAAAATGCGCGCCACGGTGTAGCGTGCCGATAGCTGAATCATGCCGCGCGCGCCCAGTGCATCACACCACTCGGAGTTGTAGCGAATTTCGGTACGCGCAGGATCCAGCACCAAGCTGGCCTGAGAAAAATAGGTTTTTGCGTTTTCTTCGATTTGCTCGCGCGTTAGCGGTGGGCGAGTGACGTTACGGCCGGAAGGGTCGCCGATCATCGAGGTGAAATCACCAATCAAAAAAATCACGGTATGCCCAAGATCCTGCAACTGGCGCATCTTGTTCAACACCACGGTATGACCGAGATGTAGATCCGGCGCGGTCGGGTCAAGGCCAAGCTTGATGCGCAAGGGCTTGCCAGTTTTTTCTGACTGCGCCAGCTTCTGCGCAAACTCGGATTCAATCAGTAACTCTTCCGCACCGCGCTTGACGACCGCGAGCGCTTCTTGCACCGCATCGGAAAGGGGAAGTTGTGGTGGAGTTGCTGGCGTTGATGGGTCGGTGGCGGCGTTTGCGTTCATACGGAGTCGGGTTGGATCATGACGCGCGGCTTTTCCATTGTTGTAACGCGCGCAGTTGGCGGCCGAGCCTCGCGCAAAAACGAACAATGGCGCGCAACAGCTCGTAAACACGCGATTCTAGCGGATTGCGCGCATGACTCCTGCTCGGCCGTTCAT
>JBIKUP010000252.1:0-3343 GCA_044347535.1 Burkholderiaceae bacterium | reverse complement strand
TTGCTGCGCTTCACTCCAGCCGTGGGTCATTTGAGCCCAAGCCACGGGAACCATTGCTCGCAGTGACTGAAAAAACCATCGCAGCTCGCGCTCGCTCGCTAAAAAGCTGCCGCGCAACACCAGCCCACGGATGCGATCTGCGTGCGCAGCGGCGTACATCAGCGCGAGCGTCGCCCCCCATGATCCGCCCACCACCATCCACTGTTCAATACCAAGATGGCTGCGAATCAACTCAATATCGGCGACCAGTCGCTGGCTATCGTTATTGACAAGTTCACCTTGCGGCTGCGACTGGCCTGCGCCTCGTTGATCAAACAGAACTACACGTTGTCGACTCAGGTCGAACCACTCCAGCACGGACGGTGAAGTCCCACTGCCGGGGCCACCATGCAGCACGACGGCGGCGGGCGCGTTGGCTTTGCCGTATTGCGCAAAGTACAGGCGGTGTCCGTCACCGGTGTCGAGCATCTGCTGGTCGAAGGCGTTAGGTGGCATGCTCTTTTTTACGGGGTCGGCGATAAAATGGTACGGTTTGGCGCTCAAAGACAAACAGCCGGCGTTTGAATCAAGATCGGCGAAAACGCTGCCGCTGCGAGGGAAAACAGCAGCTTCGCGTGGCGCACAAGCAAGATCGATTATGCACCGGTTACGGTTTTGATCCGCGCGAGTGCCGTCTTAATTCATCGAGAGCGACGCCACAGCCATGTGTCTGGTCAACCGAACTACGCAGCGAGACCTAGGCGCACCAATGAAAACGATATCCTGAAAATCATGAAAATCCTGGTACTTGGCTCTGCAGCAGGCGGTGGTTTCCCGCAATGGAATTGCAACTGCCCGAATTGTGCAGGCCTGCGAAAAGGCAGCATCAATGCAAAACCGCGAACGCAATCTTCGATCGCGGTGTCCTCGAACGGCACCGATTGGGTGCTGATCAACGCGTCGCCGGATATCTTGCAGCAGATTCGATCCAATCCGGCACTGCAACCCGCGCGTGCAATTCGTGATTCCGGCATCGCCGCTGTGATGGTGATGGATGCCCAGATCGATCACATCACCGGCTTGTTGATGCTGCGGGAAGGCCGCAAAAAAATGAATCTGTACTGCACAGAATCGGTGTGGGACGACCTCAACCACGGCCTGCCGCTCGCCAAAGTGCTGTCGCACTACTGCGGGGTGGAGCGTCATGCGATCGAGGGGCTGTCAGCAGATGAGACCCACTTCGCACCGATTGAGGTGCCGGGCATTGACGGCATTCGTTTCCATCCTATGCCGTTAAAGAGTAAAGCGCCGCCGTATTCGCCGCACCGTAACAACCCTGGCCCGGGTGATAACAATGGGCTCATGATTGAAAGTATAGCCACCGGCAAAAAAGTGTTCTATGCGCCGGGTCTTGGTGAGATTGAGCCCCACGTGCTGCAGGCGATGCAACAGGCCGACTGTGTGCTGGTCGATGGCACGGTATGGACCGGTGACGAGATGATCACCTTGGGGTTGACGCAAAAAACTGCCGCCGACATGGGCCATCTGCAAGTGTCCGGTCCTGGCGGCATGATCGAGGTGCTGGAGGGTATCGGCGCGCGTCGCAAGGTGCTTATTCACATCAACAACACGAATCCCATCTTGAATGAAGACTCAGCGGAGCGCGCGACGTTAGCGCAGCACGGCATTGAAGTCGCCTTCGACGGTATGGAAATTGAACTGTGAGGAATGCAATGAACGCACCGACAAAACTTGAAGAACAAATGCCTTGGAGCCGCGAAGAATTCGAAGCAAAGCTACGCGCGAAAGGCGACAACTACCATATCAATCATCCTTTCAATATTCGGATGAATGAGGGCAAGCTGACGCCGGACCAAATCCGCGGTTGGGTCATTAATCGTTTCTACTATCAGACCATGATCCCGATGAAGGATGCGGCGATCATGTCGAACTGCCCTGATCGCGAGGTCCGTCGCAAATGGGTTGACCGTATTCTTGACCACGATGGCTATGGCGAAAAAGAAGGGGGCATCGAGGCATGGTCGCGACTGGGTGACGCCGTTGGAATCCCGCGTGACGAGCTTTGGTCGTTGAAGAAAGTAGTGCCCGGTGTCAAATTCGCCGTCGACGCATACGTGAACTTTGCGCGTCAGCGGCCGTGGCAAGAGGCAGTTTGCTCATCGCTGACTGAGATGTTTGCACCAAAAATTCACAAAGACCGACTCGCGAATTGGCCAACCCACTATCCGTGGGTGAAAGACGAAGGACTTGCCTACTTCCGTACGCGGGTGCCGCTCGCGCTGCGCGATGTCGAGCACGGCTTGGAAGTCACGCTGGAGTACTTCACGACGCGTGAGCAGCAAGAGCGTGCCCTCGAAATTTTGCAATTCAAGCTCGACGTGCTGTGGCAGATCTCGGATGCTATCGAGAAGGCTTATCCATGAGCGCACCGATGATTGATCCCGCGAGCAAGCCGAAGTTGGCCAGATTGTTTCGCATGCAATATGAAGAGGCGCAGCAAAACTGGGTATTGCTATACCCGGAAGGCATGGTCCAACTGAACCAAAGCGCTTCGGAGATTTTGAAGCGCTGCGATGGCGAGCGCGATGTGCCCGCGATTGTTGCGGACCTTGAGCAATCCTTCAATGTGCAAGGTTTGGAAAAAGACGTAATCGGATTTTTAGAAATTGCAACCGAGCGAGGCTGGATTGTCTGAGACTACAAAAATACCGCCGCCACTTTGGCTATTGGCGGAAGTTACTTATCGCTGCCCGTTGCATTGCGTGTTTTGCTACAACCCGCTGAACTACGCAGCCAACAAAAAAGAACTCAGCACTGAGCAATGGAAAGAGGTGCTACGCCAAGCACGCAAACTCGGCGCTGCGCAGTTGGGATTCTCCGGCGGTGAGCCGCTGGTACGCGATGATCTTGAAGAGTTAATCGGCGAGGCGCATCAGCTGGGGTATTACACCAACCTGATCACCTCGGGCGTTGGTTTGACCGAGGCACGCATCTCGAAGATGAAGGATCTCGGGCTGGATCATATTCAGCTGTCGTTCCAGGATTCGACCAAGGAGATGAATGACTTCTTGTCGAGCACCAAGACCTTCGATCTGAAGTCACGCGTTGCGGCGCTAATCAAGAAATACGACTACCCGATGGTTCTTAATGTAGTGCTGCACCGCTATAACCTCGACCATATCGGCCGCATTATCGAAATGGCGGTTGAGATGGGGGTGGAGTATCTGGAGCTGGCAAATACCCAGTACTACGCTTGGGCCAGTGTCAATCGTGATCAATTGATGCCTACACGCGAGCAACTGGTGCGTGCCGAGGCAACGGTGCAGGAGTACCGCGCCAAGCT
>JBIKUP010000251.1:0-3345 GCA_044347535.1 Burkholderiaceae bacterium | reverse complement strand
ATGCACGTCGATTTGGTGGCACTTTCATTTTGCGCATCGAAGACACCGACCTTGAGCGCTCGACGCCAGAGGCAGTGCAGGCCATCATCGATGGCATGCAGTGGCTGGGTTTACAGCACGACGAAGGCCCGTTTTACCAAATGCAGCGCATGGATCGCTACCGTGAAGTGATCGCTCAGATGCTGGCGCAAGGAAGCGCCTACCACTGTTACTGCTCGCCGGAGGAGGTTGAGGCGATGCGCACACGCCAACGTGCCGCAGGCGAGAAGCCCCGTTATGACGGTACCTGGCGACCCGAGCTCGGCAAGACACTGCCAGCGATTCCTTCGGAGGTGCGGCCGGTGGTGCGATTCCGTAACCCGACGGATGGTGATGTCAGTTGGGATGACGCAGTCAAGGGCAACATCACCATCTCGAACCGCGAGCTCGACGATTTGGTGATTGCGCGTCCAGATGGCACGCCAACTTACAACTTTTGCGTGGTGGTGGATGACTGGGATATGCGCATCACCCACGTTATTCGCGGTGATGATCATGTCAACAACACGCCGCGGCAAATAAATATTCTCAAAGCTTTGGGTGCGCAGTTACCGATTTATGGTCATGTGCCGATGATTCTTGGTGCCGATGGCGAAAAATTATCCAAACGCCATGGGGCGGTCAGTGTGATGGAGTATCCAGCGCAGGGCTATCTGCCAGAGGCGATGCTGAATTATCTGGCACGACTAGGTTGGAGCCATGGTGACGAAGAAATTTTCAGCATGGCGCAGTTTTGCGAATGGTTCGATCTTGATCATTTGACGAAGTCGCCAGCGCAGTTCAACCCCGAAAAGCTGGCGTGGTTGAATAATCACTACATCAAACACACGGATAATGCGCGACTCGCAACGCTGGCAATGCCGGAGTTGATGCGAGATGGCGCCCGATTTGAAAATGCACCTCCGTTGGAAGACGTGATTGCGCTATTGAAGGATCGTGCCAATACGGTCAACGAGCTGGCGGATGCAATGATGCTGTTTTATCGTGAGCCAAAGCCCGACGCCGCACTGCTGACGCAGCATTTAACCGACGCCGCGCGGGCTGCCCTGAGTAGTTTTGCCGAGGGCGCAAAGGGAATTGAATGGACTAAAGATGCGATCGCAGCGCTGATCAAGCAGGTGATTACCGATCATGCGATGAAGATGCCGCAATTGGCGATGCCGCTGCGTTTGACGGTCACCGGGCAGCTTCAAACCCCCTCGGTAGATGCCGTGCTGGCCTTATTCGGCCGGCAGGTGGTGCTCGACAGGCTGGCAAGCCATTTGAAATAATTCCGGCCCCGGATTGTCAGACATTCAAAGAAATGGCTATAATCTCGTTTCTGCTGCACACGGGGGTATAGCTCAGCTGGGAGAGCGCTTGCATGGCATGCAAGAGGTCAGCGGTTCGATCCCGCTTACCTCCACCACTGAGTTTTACAGGTACTTCGGCGTGCAGTAACAAGGCCAAGCAGTCAGGGCAAGTTTTGTCCCCATCGTCTAGAGGCCTAGGACATCACCCTTTCACGGTGAGTACCGGGGTTCGAATCCCCGTGGGGACGCCAGTCACACCCCTCTTCACGCTAGTGAAGAGGGGTTTTGTTTTTGAGTTTCGCGTTTCGTTCTCACGAAATGCTTCAAAAAGACCTTCTCTTTCGCGAATTAGTTTTTCTAGTCCTGTCCCTCGTTTTGCCGCCCGACAGCGGACCGAGAGCGTTGAATTCCAACGGCTGGTCAGATAAAAAAATTCAAACCTCTACGTGAATTCATGTTGCAAAGTCCTGTATCAAGGGCACACCTCACCTAAGAATAACTATCGGACTCGCCATGACTAACGATGCCAGCGGCCATCGCGCCGCTAACGCCAATGCGACCCCAAGCCCGCCGGATTTACATTCCCCTGCCGATCCTGCCCTCATCGACTCGCGCTACGCCGCATGGCGCCTACTGGCGACGCTGGCATTAGTCACACTCGGCAATGGCGCGATGTACGTACTGGCGGTGATGCTGCCGGAGGTGCAAAAAGAATTCGGAATTAGCCGCGCCGAGGCTTCGCTGCCCTACACGATGACCATGATCGGTTTCGGTATTGGCGGTATCGTCTGCGGTCGCATGGCGGATCGCTATGGCATTGCGCGCGTGCTTGCCTTTGGCGCTTTCGGCTCTTTTGCCGGCTTCGTGATCTCGGGATTGGCACCGAACATCCTGATTTTCTCGCTTGCGCATGGCCTGCTGTTGGGGTTGCTGGCGATCGGCAGCTCATTTGTTCCTCTGATCGCGGATACCTCGCTTTGGTGGAACAAGCGACGCGGCCTCGCAGTAGGCATCTGCTCGAGCGGCAACTTCCTGTCGGGGACGGTGTGGCCCCCGATTGTGCAATGGGGGATCGAGCACTTCGGGTGGCGGCATACCTATGTCGCTCTTGGTGTGGTTTGTGGCATCGGTATGGCCATGCTTTGCATACGATTGCGGCAGAGACCGCCTTTGGTAACGACGGCCAATGTGGGTTCGGATGCGTTCCGCCATCCAAGCAATCGGCCCTTTGGTCTATCAATGGGAGTGGCGCAATGGCTGCTGTTCACGGCAGCGGTCGGGTGCTGTGTGGCGATGGCCATGCCGCAGGTGCATATCGTCGCCTACTGCACAGACCTCGGTTTCAATGCTGCGCGTGGTGCTGAGATGCTTTCGCTGATGCTGGGCTTTGGCATCATCAGCCGACTGGCCTCGGGCTGGATATCTGACCACATTGGCGGCCTGCGTACCTTGCTGCTCGGGTCGGTACTGCAAGCCGTCGCGCTGGCGCTGTTTATTCCATTCGACAGCCTTGGCTCACTGTATGTGATTTCCGCGCTATTCGGTCTTTTCCAGGGAGGCATCGTGCCGTCCTACGCCATCATCGTGCGAGAGAACTTTCCGGCACAGGAGGCCGGAGCGCGTGTCGGCATGGTGGTGCTGGGTGTGCAGGTTGGGATGGCGCTGGGTGGCTGGATGTCCGGCAAGGTGTTTGACCTGACAGGCTCCTATCACGCGGCTTTCTTCAATGGCATTGGCTGGAATCTGCTGAACATTGCCATTATCACGATGCTGTTGCTTCGGTTGCGTGCCGCCCGATCGTCAGCGTCTCAAGCCTAGTGAGTGGGAAGTTAGGATAAAACAGCGCACTCCTGGGGACGCCAACATGCTGGCCTCACTCGGAGTTTTTCGGCGCGGGGTGGGCGACGGCCAATGGGGTACACCTCAAAACGGCGGCTTGTACAAGTTGCACTTGCCGCGATAGAGCATACGGCCACGGCGCGGAGATTTCTGGAGTGCAGTGATCGTCACCTCA
>JBIKUP010000250.1:0-3346 GCA_044347535.1 Burkholderiaceae bacterium | reverse complement strand
CAATGAGATCAACGAACTGCACGAGTACGGCGTCACGCGAATTTTCAGCCCGGAGGATGGGCAGCGTATGGGCCTGGTCGGCATGATCTCGACCATGGTCCAAACCTGCGACAGTGATCTGTCGAGCTATGCCCCGACCAGTATCAGCGTATTACAGCAAGGCGATATCCCAGCCCGGCATAGGCCATTGGCGCAGCTGATCACCGCACTTGAAAACGACAAGGTGCAACCGGAGCTACTTGCTTCCGTGCGCGAAGCGGCCAAGCAAAAGAAAATTCCCGCGCTTGGCATTACCGGCACCGGTGGCGCAGGCAAATCTTCACTAACCGACGAGCTGATACGACGACTACGAATCGATCAAGGCGATGCATTGAACATCGCGCTGATCTCGATTGACCCATCGCGGCGCAAATCCGGTGGAGCGCTGCTGGGCGATCGTATCCGTATGAACGCCATCAACCCGTGGCATGGCAATAACCGTGTATTCATGCGCTCACTCGCGACGCGCGAGGCAGGCTCAGAAATATCGCAAGCGCTTCCAGATGTGATTGCCGCTTGTCGCGCAACCGGCTTCGATCTGGTGATTGTCGAAACCTCCGGCATCGGCCAGGGTGATGCAGCGATTGTGCCGCATGTCGATCTCAGTTTGTATGTCATGACGCCCGAGTTTGGCGCCGCGTCGCAGTTGGAAAAAATCGATATGCTCGATTTTGCGGATGCTGTCGCGATCAATAAATTTGACCGTAAAGGCGCGCAAGATGCGCTACGCGACGTCGCGAAACAAGTCCAACGTAACCGCGAAGCATGGACCCAGACACCTGAGCAAATGCCGGTCTATGGTACACAAGCATCCCGCTTCAACGATGACGGAGTCAGCGCCTTGTATCAAGGGTTGCTGCCACTACTCACCGAGCGTGGACTAGCTAGCCAACCCGGCAAACTTGCGCCGGTTGCGGCGCGCTTCTCCAGCGGCCGTCATGCCATCGTGCCACCGGCACGTAGCCGCTATCTGGCTGAAATTGCCGATACCGTGCGCGCGTATCATCGTCGCGTCGAGAAACAAGCCGTGATCGCACGTGAGCATCAGCAGCTGTCGGAAGCCAAACGTATGTTGGCTGCGGCCGGCAAAACAGCAGACTTTGATGCGCTGATCACGCAGCGTGAGCACGCGCTGGATGCAGATGCTCGACAATTTTTGGCCTCGTGGCCCGAGGTTCGCACCACCTATGAAGGTGATGAGCACGTCGTCAAAATTCGTGACAAAGAAATCCGCACACGGCTTTATACCGACACGTTGTCCGGCAATCGTGTGCGCAAGGTGTCGTTGCCGAAGTATGCAGATCATGGTGATCTGCTTCGCTGGTTAATGAAAGAAAATCTGCCCGGCTATTTTCCCTATACCGCCGGTGTGTTTCCTTTCAAGCGCGAAAACGAAGATCCGACCCGGATGTTCGCCGGCGAAGGCGATGCCTTCCGCACCAACCGTCGCTTCAAACTGGTATCCGAAGGCATGCCGGCCAAACGCCTGTCGACCGCGTTCGATTCAGTGACACTGTATGGCGCCGATCCTGCGCTGCGCCCTGACATCTACGGCAAGGTCGGCAACTCTGGCGTGTCGATCGCAACGCTTGATGATATGAAGGTTCTGTACGACGGATTTGATTTGTGCGATCCGTCGACCTCGGTCTCGATGACGATCAATGGCCCCGCGCCGACGATACTCGCGTTCTTCATGAACACTGCTATCGACCAGCAACTCGATAAGCTCCGCGCCGATAAAGGCCGAGACCCGACTGCGGAAGAAGCGGCGAAGGTCAAGGCATGGGTGCTGAAAAATGTACGTGGCACGGTGCAGGCCGATATCCTGAAAGAAGATCAAGGCCAGAACACTTGCATTTTCTCGACCGAATTCTCACTGAAAGTGATGGGCGATATCCAGCAATACTTCGTCGACCATCAGGTGAGAAATTTCTACTCGGTATCGATCTCGGGCTATCACATCGCTGAAGCGGGCGCGAATCCAATTTCACAACTTGCTTTCACCTTGTCGAACGGCTTCACCTTTGTTGAAGCCTATCTTGCGCGCGGTATGCAGATCGATGATTTTGCGCCGAATTTGTCGTTCTTCTTCTCCAATGGTATGGATCCAGAGTACACCGTACTTGGCAGAGTCGCGCGCCGTATCTGGGCGGTGACGATGAAGGAAAAATACGGTGCCAATGATCGCAGTCAGAAACTGAAGTATCACATCCAGACCTCAGGCCGCTCGCTGCATGCGCAGGAAGTCGATTTCAATGACATTCGTACCACGCTACAAGCGCTGATCGCGATCTACGATAATTGCAACTCGCTCCACACCAACGCGTATGACGAGGCAATCACCACGCCAACCGATGAATCTGTTCGCCGCGCGCTGGCGATACAGCTGATCATCAACCGCGAGTGGGGCTTGGCAAAAAATGAGAACCCGAATCAGGGCGCGTTCGTACTTGATGAGCTGACCGATCTGGTCGAGGAAGCGGTACTTCAAGAATTCGAGCGCATTGCCGAACGTGGCGGCGTGCTTGGCGCCATGGAAACCGGCTACCAGCGCAGCAAGATTCAGGAAGAGTCGCTGCTCTATGAACACAAGAAGCACGATGGTAGCTTGCCGATCATCGGCGTAAATACTTTCCGCAATCCAAACGGCGATACGGTTCCGCAAGCTCTGCTATTAGCTCGCTCGACCGAAGACGAGAAACAGTCGCAGTTAAAACGCCTCGCCGATTTCCACCAACGCCACGAAGATCGGGCACAGCAGGCACTCGCCGCGCTCCAACAGGCTGCGATCAACGACGAGAACGTGTTTGCTCAGCTGATGGCCGCAGCGCGCGTTTGCTCGCTGGGTCAAATCACTGAGGCTTTGTTCGAAGTTGGCGGGCAGTACCGGCGCAGCATGTAAGCCACTACCGGCGAGCCATAGCAAGCAGCGCTGCTGTGCCAGGCGCTATCTGAGAAGGCCTGCGCCATCCATGCCGCAACATTACAATGCGGCATGCCCTCCAACCCCGATCATTTCGAACCGACCAACGCCGCACTCGAAGCGCGGCTGTCGGCGATCGACATCGCCGCCTACAGTAAAACCCGAAATCATCTGAGCGGTCAGGTCACACGACTGTCACCTTACATCACGCACGGTTTTATATCGATTCCCGAACTGTTCGATCGACTTCCTGAACTCAAACTCGCTGACAAGCTTGCGTTTGAGTTTGGCTGGCGCGAATTCTTTCATCATGTGTGGAGCCGCGAGGGCGAGCGCATCCTGTCGGATTTGCGGCCGTCCCTGCCCGGTGTGCGTTATGCCAAC
>JBIKUP010000249.1:0-3347 GCA_044347535.1 Burkholderiaceae bacterium | reverse complement strand
GGGACGCGGCAAGCCGAAACGATTCCGCATGATGCTAATGCTGGGTGCGCTCGGCGCCTGTATGTTATTGGGCGAATCTGTGATTACCCCGGCGATTTCCGTACTGTCGGCGGTAGAAGGATTGGAGGTTGTGAATCCGGATTTCAAGCGCTTCGTGATTCCACTCACGGTTGTCATCATCATTATTTTGTTTGGCGTTCAACGCTACGGCACTGCGGCGGTGGGTCGTTTATTCGGGCCGGTCATGCTGGTCTGGTTCTCAACGCTCGCTGTATCAGGTCTTTATAACATTCTGCAAAACCCATCAGTACTTCTCGCGGTATCGCCCATGTACGCCTACGATTTTATTCAGGCGAATGCATTTCTTGCCTATATCGTGATGGGTTCGGTGGTATTGGTTGTCACCGGTGTCGAGGCACTGTATCTCGATATGGGCCACTTCGGTCGCAAGCCTGTGCGCTTGGCTTGGCTAATCGTCACGCTGCCAAGCCTGTTGCTGAACTACTTCGGCCAAGCCGCCTTCTTGATCGCGCATCCCGAAGGTGCAGCCAATCCCTTCTTCATGATGCTGCCCGATTGGGCAGTGTTGCCAATGATTGGCTTGGCGACTGCAGCGACCGTGATCGCTTCGCAGGCCGTGATCTCCGGTGCGTTTTCACTCGCGAGCCAAGGCATTCTGCTCGGATTTCTACCGCGCATGGTGATTCTGCACACCTCCGATACCGAGCGCGGCCAGATCTATATGCCTACCATTAACTGGACCTTGCTGGTGCTCGTTCTGTTCACGGTTTTCCAGTTCCGCGAGTCCGGTAACCTGGCCGCTGCGTATGGCATTTCGGTCACCACCACCATGCTGATCACCACGTCGTTGTTGGCAGTGGTCATGCTGAATGAATGGAAGATGCCAACACTCGTCGTGGCCGCGCTGATCAGTGTGTTCTTCGTCGTCGATTTTTCATTCTGGACCGCGAACCTGATCAAGGTGAAAGACGGTGGCTGGTACCCGATGGTCTTGGGCGCGATTTGTTTCGTAATGCTGACCACTTGGTACACCGGCCGTCGTCTGCTGCGCGAACGACTCGCCGATGGCGCGATTCACATCAAAGATTTTGTTGAGTCGCTGCTCGCGCACCCACCGCATCGTGTCGGCGGTACTTCCGTATTCCTCACGCCGCATATCGATTTTGTGCCGATTGCACTACTGCACAACTTGAAGCACAACCGCATCTTGCATGAGCGGGTCATCTTCCTGAAGCTGTCGATCTGGGATGTGCCCTACGTCGACCAAGATGAGCGCATGTCCGTAACGAACCTGGGTGGCAACATCTTCCTGGCGCGCGCGGTGTACGGATTCAAAGAGACGCCCGATGTAAGGCAGGTGATGGAGCAGCTTGAACCGCTGGTCGGTGGCACACTCGAGCTGGAAGATACAACCTTCTTCCTGGCGCGAGACACCATCATCCCAAGTGATTTGCCGGGGATGGCTTTGTGGCGAGAGCGATTGTTCGCTTGGATGATGCAAAACGCTGCCACGCCCTCGGACTTCTTCAAGATTCCACCGAATCGCGTGGTCGAGCTAGGTACCAAGATTGAAATCTGAGGCAAGCAGCGGTTTTGGCAGGCTTGAACTCAAGCCTGCCAACCAGCGGTTTCTCAACCGAAGATCAGCACCGCTGTCAGGCCGCACAAGATCAGCGTGATACTGATCAAGCAGCCCTGAATCACATTCAATAGCCTGCCTTCGGGCGTTTGCCGATACACCTTGGCTTCTTGCTTATTCACATGCAAAAAGCCGGCAAAATGCTCGATCACCAAAATCACGATCAAGCCGACAATCAGCCCCTGACCAAATAACTGAAGTTTCGACATCGCTATTGCTCCCTGAAATCTGACGTTTCTTTGGAAGGTGGTTGACTATTAAATTTACTCGAGTACTTCGCGCTTGTTTTTCAGTGCAATACCCAAGGTATACGGCTCAATCGTCTGCTCGCTCACACCATAGGCCGACAGGAAACGGCTAAACAAGGCCTGCTCTTCAGGCGCGGCGATACCATCGGCCAGCAATGAATCGAACAGATTCAGCAAGATGCACATTTTTTGGTCTGCATTGAGCAGCTTGGCAGACTCGGCAAGATAGCTATCAATATCTTTCGCCCGCGCGTAGCGACCGGCCGCGTCCATCAGCGCCTTGTCATTCCCAAGTGCCTGCAGCACATTGCCGATTTCTTCTGCTTCAACCTGCCCGTCAGCATTAATCATATGCAGCAGCCCCACCGCCAGCGATAGCTTTGGCGTTAGTTCGGGTGGTGCGCCTTTGAACATATCGAATAATCCCATTTACTGCTCCTAATAATGGTTTTGCTAATTGAACAAGGCAGAAAAAGGCCTTGCAGAAGCTCGTAACTATATCAGCTTCAGTGGGCAACTAACCTAAGCTTTCGCATCATTGCGCGGCTAATTCGTCAGGTAATTAAGACGTAACAAATCAGCCTTTACCCTCTGCCAACTGACCCAGATATGCCAGCCCCTTAATGGCGCGACTGCCGTACCATGACAGCATCTCACCATCGACTAATCGAACTGGTTTGCCAATTTGACGCTCAAGTGCATCGACGTGTTGATCGGTAAATCGGTACGGCTCGCTCGACAAAATCACCTCATCGATATTCGCAAGTAATTCCTCATTCCATTGGAATACCGGATACCTTGCAGTCGAATCGGAAATCCGGTGCTGCCAGCCAATCAGTTCCAGCATGCGGGCGATGTAAGTGTCGGGTGACACCGTCATCCAAGGGTCCTGCCAGATGCAATACAGCACACGGTGTGGATACACCGATCCTCGCTGCTGCGATCGTTGATTAAGCTGTAGTTGCCGCTGCAATCTTTGCAGCGCCGTATCGAATTGCGCGCAAAGTGCTTCAGCTTCATTTTCACATCCGAATACACCACCCATCAGTCTGAACAGCGGCGGATTATCGAGTGGCGACACAGGATGCGTGACAATCACATCCGGGATGAATGACGACAGCGCATCAACGGTTGGCTTTTCGTTCTCATCAATATTGACCACCAGATGAGTTGGCGCAAGCTGGCGGATTTTTTCACTATTGACGTCCTTGGTTCCGCCCACCTTAGGAATATCGGCCACCGCCTGCTGCGGATGAATACAAAAGCCGGTACGACCCACGATACGCGATGCAAGACCAAGATCACACAATAATTCGGTGATAGACGGCACCAAAGAAACAATGCGACAAGGGTCGCCCGCCCCTATTCGCTCGTGTTTCCTGCCGATGGCGTCAATCAGTTGCATCTTGGTAGTCAGTGGGGTGGTATTCAGGGTTGTT